>JAABQE010000119.1 GCA_011391655.1 Hydrogenophilales bacterium | reverse complement strand
ACTGCCTTGGCGATGGAGATCGCTTCCATGAAGCCGACCAGCGAAATCACCAGCGCGGCTGTCAGCAGGGAGCCGAGCATGTCGAGGTTGAAGGTCGGCAGGCTCATGCTCGGCAGACCTTCGGGAATGGAGCCGACCACTTCGCCGCCACCGATGAGCGTGAAGCCGTCCGTGCCGAGTTTGCGGATGCGGTATTCGGTGGCGTCGAGCGTGGCGCCGGCGGGTGCCTGGCCGGCGCGGTAGAGCGCAACCGTGTTGTCGTTGGCGTCAACCGAGCGCACCACCAGCTGGGTTTTGAGGGCAGCCTTTTCCTTGTTGAACGCCTGCTCGGCCGCTTCGGCTTCGAGGCGCGCCAGCGCCAGTTCGGCTTCCATCTGCACCACGCTGACATGGTGGTCGCCGTGTTGCTTTTGCGCCAGTTTCAGCGCGGCGGCCTTGTTGGCAACCTGTGTGATTTGTGTGTCCACGCGCGCGGCGGCGCTCATGCTCTGCTGCACGATGGTCGCCAGTTCGGCATCGGCGATCTGCTCAGGCTTGGCAGTGGCGTTGTGTTCGAAATGCAGACCCCACGACAACAGCGTGGTGACGACCACGGCGACCAGAACGCCCGGCCATTTTGGCTGGAATTTCCTCACCGTCCACATGATGGCAATGGCAAACGCGCCCATTGCCAGCGTCGGCAAATGCGTATCGCCGATTTGCTGGAATACGCCGATGATGTCTTTGATGAATACTTCGCTGCGTCCCATTGGCACGCCGAACAGCTTCGACACCTGCGACAGTCCGATGATGATCGCTGCGGCGTTGGTGAAACCGACGATCACCGGGTGCGACAGGAAGTTCACGATCACCCCCAGCTTGAACACGCCGAGCAGCAATTGGATGATGCCGACCAGCAGCGCCAGCATGATCGCCAGTGCAATGAAGTTGTCGGAGCCCGGGGCGGCCAGCACCGCCAGCGACGACGCCGTCAGCAATGACACCACCGCCACCGGGCCGGTCCCGAGCTGGTTCGAGCTGCCGAACAGCGCCGCGATGGCCACCGGCAGGAACGCGGCATACAGGCCGTAATAGGCGGGCAGCCCGGCCAGTTGCGCGTAGGCCATCGACTGCGGAATCAGCACCAGGGCCACGGTGATGCCGGCCATGAAGTCGGCCTTGAGCAGGTCGCCTTTCAAGGGGAACCAGCGCAGGAAGGGCAGGAATTTGGTCAGGTAGGCAGGCATGGTCGGTCTTCTGAGTCAGTTGAATACGGTTCGGATGAATGTGGTTCGGGTCAAGCGTGTTTCTTGTCTTGCGCGGCAGCGGTCACCAGGGGGCAAGCCAGGCGTTTCCACGGATCGCTGCTGCGGTCCTGGGCCAGCGCTTCCCACCCCTCGCGGGAGTCGATCACCAACGCCGCGATGTGTTCGTGGGCGTTGGCGTAGTCGACCAGATCGCGGCGGCGCAGGCTGGGCTTCACCTCCAGGCTGAAAGGCAGGCCCGCCTTGCGCAGCGTGTTCAGGAAATCCTCCATCTCGGGCGGCGGCGTTGCGCTGCCGGCGATGACCTGGATTTCCAGATCGGCTTCGAGACGGCTGCACAGCGACACCGCAGAAGTCAGCAGACGTGGGTCTACATGGCCTTCGCGCACGGCGAGCAGGACGGTTCGTTGTTTGCCGGGATGGGTCATTCCAGGAGGTTTCTATCGGGACAACCCCCTAATGCAGCAAACATGCCAACTGCGGTTAAACAATGCAACCCATTGAATGGCATTGGAAAAGTGTCTGACAGCCGCATTTTTAGCACATCCGAACTGTTGCATTACGCAATTATTTGGTAGCGCTCAGGCGCAATCGGCGTCCAGGGGCGGGTTCGGCGCTTTGTTAAATCCGGGTTAAATGATATATCTCTCAACTGTTGCAATTTGCGTATGCATGTTGCATTACGCAATGCAGCGTGGCATACAAGACGCCGTGTCCACGCATAACGCATAACGGAGAACGCATGACTCGAGGCAAGCTTCTGATTGTGGACGACGACAAGCTAGCCATGAAAGGCCTGGAGCAGGTGTTGAAAAAGGAGGGCTATACCGTCACCGCGACCCAGAGCGGCAGCAATGCCCTGGCCCTGCTGGAGAAACAGCCCTTCGACGTGGTGCTCACCGAGTTGCACATGGCGAAGGTGGGCGGCATGCAGTTGCTCCGGCGCGCCCACGAAAGCCAGGCCGGCATTGAAACCATTTTGATCAGTGGCGACACCACGCTGGCGTCAGCGGTCGAGGCGATGCGGCAGGGGGCTTTCCACTATCTGGCCAAGCCCTGCCAACCGGATGAGGTGCGCAAGGTGGTGGCCGAGGCGCTGGAAAAAACCCGCCTCAAGCGTGAAAGCCGCACCCTCAGGGAACAGGTGGCAGGCTACCGGGGCACGGTGCGCATCATCACGCAGGACGGCCACATGCAACACCTGCTTGACATGGCGCGGCAGGTTGCGCCGACCGACTGCAACATCCTCATCACCGGCGAATCCGGCACCGGCAAGGAGTTGTTCGCCCGCTACCTGCACCATCACAGTCGGCGCGAATCCGGCCCCTTTGTGGCGGTGAACTGCGGTGCCTTCAACGAGGAGTTGCTGGCCAATGAGTTGTTTGGGCACGTCAAGGGCGCCTTCACCGGCGCCCACGCCGACAAGAAAGGCCTGCTGGAGGCGGCCAGCGGCGGCACCCTGTTCCTGGACGAGATCACCGAAATGTCGCCCACCATGCAGGTCAAGCTGCTGCGCGTAATCCAGGAAAAGGAAGTGCTGCCACTGGGCGCCACTACGCCGCTCAAAATCGACGCGCGCTTCATCGCCGCCACCAACCGCAACGTACAGGACATGGTGAAACAGGGCAGCTTTCGCCAGGACCTCTACTTCCGCCTCAACGTCGTCAACCTGCACATTCCGGCTTTAAGCGCGCGCAAGGAAGACGTGCCGCTGCTCGCTCACCACTTCCTGCTCAAGCATGCGGCGACGATGGGCAAAGAGGTCACCGAACTGGCTGCCGACACCCTCGACCTGCTGCGCGCCTACGATTTCCCCGGCAACGTGCGTGAACTGGAAAACATCATCGAGCGCGGAGTCGCGCTCACCACCAGCCACGGCATCGAACCCGCCCAGCTGCCCGACGACCTGCGCGAACTGTCCATCCGCACCTTCC
>JAABQE010000118.1 GCA_011391655.1 Hydrogenophilales bacterium | reverse complement strand
GGCGGAAATCGCTCGCTGGGTTGCCTGGCTGAAATCCCATGGCTACCGTCGCATCGTGCTGATCGGCCACAGTTTCGGCAGCTTGCAGTTGTTGGCCTATCTGAATGCGCAGCCGGACAAGGCCGTCAAAGCCTATGTCGGCGCTTCGCTGGTCGAGGCCCAGATCGGTGCAACCAAACGCCCTGCCCTGATCGCGCAACTGGAAAACCGCATACTGAGCAAAAACCACACACTGCTCACTCAGACCCTGTCATTCTGCAAGAAATACACTTCGACTCCTGAAGGCCTGCTCTCCTACGTCCGCTGGGATCAGCCGCGTACCCTCATGGCCCTGAAACAGTTACCGGTCAGTGTGCAACTCATTATGGGCGACTCGGATCAGGAACTGGGGCGAAGCTGGATCATGACATTGAAGCACGTGCAAACTCCGATGGTGATCGTGCAGGGTGCCAACCACTTCATGGATGGCCAGCACGAGTTCGACCTGCTGGAACACACGCTCAAATTCCTCGACCAGATCCAGCAGTCCCCACCCCGATGAAATGGCCCCCTTCTTTATCCATCAAGCAGATTGCGCTCACTTTCATCACCGGCCTGCTGGTTCTGGTGAGTCTGATTGGTGGGTTTGCCGCCTTCCAGACGCGCAGTGTTTCGCACAATCTGGAGCTGAACACCCAGGAAGCGGCCCGCTCTGAACTCGAGGCCGCCGTCGAACGGCTGTTGAGCCGCACGGAAAGTCAGGCGGTCAATCTCGCGCTCTGGGACGAAACCCGGCAACAGCTGGTCACGCCCGAGTACTACGCCTACTGGCGTGATCAGCGGGTATATGAAAGCGGCCTGCTGACCAGCCGCTTCTCCCGTGCAGCCTTGTATAACCTGTCAGGCACGCTGCTTGCGCCCAGTCCAGGCAAAAGCAGCCTGCCTGCCAAACTCCCGGCCGGCGTATTGCCGCACCAGCCCTCCAGTTGGCTGACCAATGATGCGGGCACGATCATCCTGTCCCACGCATTCCCTGTTTACAACGACGAACAACGGCAAGTTCTGCTTGGATACGGCCTGATTCGACTGGATTTCATGCCAGAACTGCTGCGTCAGGAAAATTTCCGTTTCACGGACATGACCAGCGTCAAACTGGCGCTCGAACCGGGCGAATCGCTGGCCACACAAAACCTCTTTTCGCGGCTGCGCTTCAGCCCCCGCCACGATCCCGATCAGCTCCGTTTTCAGGAGATTCTGTCGCGCACCCTGCTTGCCCTGTTCATGCTGCTGGCCATCACCGCGCTGCTGGGGTTCATGGCTTACAACCGACTGCTGGTTCGCCCGCTGCGGCAACTCTCGCAGGATATCGACGCCATGCAACAGGGGCAATTCAGGACCACGCCCGCGCGCTCGCAGTCCATGCCCATTGTGGAACTGGAAAACATCCGCCGTTCACTTTACGACTACCAGTTGCAACTGCGCGAACTGCACGGCTCGCTGGAACATCAGAACCGCGAATTCCACTCGCAGGCGCGCCAGGATGCGCTCACTGGCTGCTACAACCGGCGTGCCTACGAGGAAGACTGGGCGCGCTTTCGCGAGGAGTTGATGAAAGCGCCCCAGGGCGTGGCCTTCCTGCTATTCGACTGCGACCGCTTCAAAACCATCAACGACACCTACGGCCACGCCAAGGGCGACCGTGTGCTGACCATCATTTCCGACGCACTGGTGATGGCGCTGCGCGCCAATGACCGCCTGTATCGCCTGGGCGGGGATGAGTTCGCCACTTTCCTGTCGCGTACCACACCGGCCCAGGCCAAGCAGATCGCACAGCGCTGCCAGAGTCTGATCGAAGCGGCAGGATTCGGCGATCTGGGTATCAGGGAACCGGTCGGCATCAGCATCGGTATTGCCTTCTGCACGAACGAGCAGGTCGCTCACATTGATGAACTACCCAAGCAGGCTGACATCGCCATGTACACGGCCAAGCTGCCTGGACGCAACCGCATCGCGCTGTATGGCGAAGATACCGAGCGCGCCTCGCAGACCCTGGTGGCCAGCCGCGAGACCAGCGCCCTGTTCCAGGCACTGGCGACGCCAGGCATGATCGAAATGCATTACCAGCCCATCCATGGCCTGCCTGGGCGCCAGGTCGATTACTACGAAGCGCTGGCGCGCATCCGCTACCACGGCGAACTCATCATGCCGGGGGCGTTTCTGCCGGTGGTCAGCAGCCGTCGACTGGAAACCGAATTCGATCTGGCGGTGTTGCATCAGGTCGATGCGGACCTGTCATCCAAACAACTTCCACCAGGCGTCGGCGTTTCAATCAACCTGTCGGCCCAGAGCATATCCCGCCCCGAAATCGTGTCGCATCTTCTCGAGTTGTCACGCCACAACGCAGAGCATCCTCTGATGCTGGAGATCACTGAAACCTCGCTCATCACGCAAATGGCCGAGGTCAGCACCTATCTCGACCTGTTGCGCACGGTGCATTACCGCATCGCCATGGACGACTTCGGGACAGGCTACTCACCCTTGCGCTATCTGGTGGATTTGCCGGTCGATGTAGTCAAGTTCGACATCTCGCTGGTGAAGAAACTGGGAGAGGACAACCGCGCCGGGCAGGTGGTGGCGGATTTCGCCCGCATGATGACTGACGCGGGCTATTCGCTGGTGGCCGAAGGCGTGGAGACCGAAGCTGTGCTGGACAAGGTCGAAAGCCTCGGTATCGCGCACGTACAGGGTTACTTGCTGGGCCGGCCTGTGCCGCTGGCGCAGCTGGCAGCCCGCCTGGACACCCAGGGTGCCGAAGTCAGCTGCGCGGTATGACGACAGAACGTCAGTGTTTGCCTGAACGCCAGATGGAAAAGATGATCCACAGGCTGTTGAAAAATGCGATCAGGAATCCCAGCAGTCCGAAAAACGGCAGCCCGAATAGCTGAGGGCCGCCCTTAACCGTCATGATGATGCTGGAGCCGACGACCAGCGAGGCGGTCAGGATGCCCATGGTCAGCCGGTTGCTGGCGCGGTCGAGTTGATGGCCGAAATTGTCCAGCCGTTTCAGGTCGAGATCGACCTTCACCCGACCCCGCCGCATATCCCGCAGCAGATGCCGCAGGTCGCGCGGCACATCGGCCAGCACTTCCAGCGTCTCGCGCACGCTCTTGCGCCCACGCGCGAACAACGCCTGCGGCGTGTAGCGTTGCTGAAT
>JAABQE010000117.1 GCA_011391655.1 Hydrogenophilales bacterium | reverse complement strand
GGCGGCTTCCTTGGCCATGTGCGCCTCGCACGATCCGCGGGCCAGTTCGCGCACGCGGCCCATATAACTGGCGCGTTCCTGCACAGAAATCACGCCGCGGGCCTGCAACAGGTTGAACAGGTGGCTCGCCTCGACCGCCTGTTCATAGGCGGCAATCGGCACGTTTGCTTCTAGCGAGCGCTGGCATTCCGCCTCGGCCCGGCGAAAGCCCTCGAACAGGCTGTCGGTATCCGCCACCTCGAAATTCCACTTCGACATCTGGCGTTCGTTTTCCAGGAACACGTCACCATAGGTCACGCCGCGACCGTTGAAGTTCAGGTCATAAACGTTGTCCACGCCCTGGATATACATCGCCAGGCGTTCCAGCCCATAGGTCAGCTCGCCCGCCACCGGCTTGCAATCGAACCCGCCCATCTGCTGGAAATAGGTGAACTGCGTCACCTCCATCCCGTCGCACCAGACTTCCCAGCCCAGCCCCCAGGCGCCCAAGGTGGGGCTTTCCCAGTCATCCTCCACAAAGCGGATATCGTGCTTCAGCGGATCGACGCCGATCACCTGAAGGCTTTTCAAGTAAAGTTCCTGGATGTCCGGCGGGCTGGGTTTCAGGATCACCTGGTACTGGTAGTAATGCTGCAGCCGGTTGGGGTTCTCGCCATAGCGGCCATCGGTGGGGCGGCGGCAGGGCTGCACGAACGCGGCGTTCCACGGCTCTGGCCCCAGCGCGCGCAGAGTGGTGGCGGTGTGGAACGTGCCCGCGCCCATCCGCATGTCATAAGGTTGCAGGATCAGGCAGCCCTGCGCGCTCCAGAAATCGTGGAGCGCGAGGATCATGTCCTGGAAGCTGGTTTGCGGTGTCCGTTCCATCATCACCCGTAAATTGTATCGCAAACTGCGGTCCGATTGCGGGTTGGGCCATGGCTCATGCCGGTTTGAGCGTCAATGCCGTGCAACCATCTGCGCGCATGGCAAGGCTTGACAGTTTCGCGGCACACAGGCCTGTAAGGGCCATGCGCCAGATCCTTTCCGCCTTTGCGTTCGCCATCCTCGCCCTGCCCCTTGCCGCCATGGCACAGGACAGTGCGCCTAGTCTGCCTGCCGGGCTGGTGCAGGATTATGAGCCCGCGCCCGCCGTGTGGCGACTGGCTGACGATGACACCACGATCTACCTGCTGGGTACGGTCCACCTGCTGCCCGAGGGGTTCCGCTGGCGCAACCCGCAGATCGACGGGATCATAGCCGAGGCAGATGCGCTGGTGGTGGAAAGTTCGGATGCCGATGCTGATGCCAGCATCGGCGCGCTGGATGGCAAGTTTCTTCGCTTGCTTGAAAGCCGCCGACCCACTTCCGCCCAGCTTGCCCCCGCTGCCCGCACCAAGTGGCGCAGCCTGATCGAGCAGCAGGGGCTTTATTTCGACGAGATCGACCGCTTGCCGTTGATGGTGGCGTTGATGGGCTTCGGAATGGGTGGACAGGTATCCACAATGTCGAGTTACGAACACGGGGTGGAAACCGTGCTGGAAGCCGAGTTTTCCGCCAATGGCCGCCCGATCTCGTCAATCGAGGATACCGGGCGGGTGATGATGTCGCTCTATCGGCTGGACGACAACCTGCTGCTGCCTGATCTTGAGCGCGACCTGATCCGCTGGGACGGACGCAGCGCCAACCTGTTCCTGGGCATGGGAGAGGACGCTGGCGAAGCGGGCGGATGGGAGCTGGAACACGCCTGGGCCCGCGGCGAACTGCAGGAAGAAATTGACCTGGGGATGCAGGATGGCAAGGCGGGCATGGCGTTCCACCGCGCGCTCCTGACCAACCGCAACCGCCGCTGGGCAACGTGGCTGGATGAAAGGCTCGATATGCCGGGCACCATCCTGGTGGCCGTGGGCGCTGCGCATTTCGAAGGACCGGATTCGGTGCTGGTGATGCTGCGCGATCATGGGCTGGAAGCCGAGCGATTGATCGATAGCGCATATTAAACGACCAGCGGTGCTGGTGCTGCGACAAGTGGCGCCCTATCTTGGCGCTTGATCAAACAGGGAAACCGTCTGCCCATGTCTCTCAAGCGCCTGCTCGCCGCCTTCTTTGCCATGTTCGGATTTGCCCTGTCTGCTTGCGCCGCGCCGGTCGAGGTGGCCGTGGTGGAAACGCCGCCGGCCGATGCGATCAGCGGCCCGGCGCTGTGGCAATTGAGTGATGAGGACACCACGATCTACCTTTTCGGAACGGTCCACGTGCTGCCCGACGGGGTCGAATGGTATGACGCCCGCATTGCCCGCGCATTCGATGCGGCCGACGTGCTGGTGACCGAGGTCGACGTGAGTGACCAGGCGGCCATGGCGGACTATATCGCCGGTGCCGCAGCACTGGCAGGCGGCCAGACAATGCGCTCACTGATGAGCGACGAAAACCGCACGCAATACGATGCCGCCATGACCGCCCTCGGCCTCCCGCCTGCTGCGCTAGACGGGTATGAACCCTGGTTTGCCGCGCTCAACCTCAGCGTGCTGCCGCTGCTGCAGGCCGGCTACAATCCCACCTCGGGTGTGGAAATGGCCCTGGCCGAGCGTGCGACAGGCAAGGAACGCACCGAACTGGAAACGATCGAACAGCAGATCGGCCTGTTTGACGGGATGGCGATGGAATACCAGCTGACCTATCTCGATTCCACGGTGGAAAGCGTGGGCGATGTAGTGCCGCTGGTGAACGAAATGGTCGCCGAATGGCTTGAAGGCGATGCCGTGCGACTGGCCGAGATCATGAACGGCGAGATGGATGATGACTATCTGTATTCCCGCCTGCTGATCGATCGCAATGCCAACTGGGTGCAATGGATCGAACAGCGCATGGCCCAGCCCGGTACGGTGTTCGTAGCCGTGGGCGCGGGCCATCTGGCGGGTCAGGGCAGCGTGCAGGACCAGTTGCAGCAGCGCGGCCATACGGTAACGCGCATCTGGAAGTGATCGCACGGTTTTGCCTTGCGGTACTCGGCGCGCTGGCGCTGGCGTCGTGCGGGTCTGGCGATGCGGACGCCGGCCGGGAATGGCCCGACCCTGCCCCGGCCCTGTGGGAAGTCACCGCGCCCGATGGCAGCCAGGCCTGGCTGTTCGGCACGATCCACGCCCTGCCCGAAGGCGTGCTATGGCGCACCACTGCGGTCGATGAAGCCTTTGCCGGGTCCGCCTTGCTGGTGGTCGAGATTGCCGAACTGGATGACGAAGCGCA
>JAABQE010000116.1 GCA_011391655.1 Hydrogenophilales bacterium | reverse complement strand
TCAAATTTCCCGCGCCGTAGCACCTGCGTGTCGGACACAAGAGCCGCCAAGTGGTGGCCGCGCTTCATCCGCTTGTTCACATCAGCCAGCACTGCGACCAGCCTGGATTAGGGAGCGGCAAGCATGAACAGGATGGCCCTCCAGCACGCTGATATGTAAGCACACACTACCCGCTCCGAGCTCGTCCATAAAAGGGTAGATGGATGTTTAATGCTTGATCTGCTACACGCTGAGGTAGGCGATCGCGGTCAGTAACGTACCCGCGCTGACCGAACCGTAGTGCGCGGCGATAGCCAAGGCATTGAGTTGTCGATGCACCCTGCCGGTTGGATGCGGCAGGCCAGAATCGGCTGCCCAAAGCCCAGTACCAGGGCAGCGGCGACTGCTTGCGTCGCCTCGCCCAGATCCGCATGCGCACCCTTCATTGCGCGGCACCACAGCCACGCTATCCGCACAAAACCATAAGCAACCATCAAATACTTACTAAGTCATGTCCCGGACAATCAAATCTCGTCGTCGCGCTGGCTTGCACGGCACCACAGCCACGCTCGCAGCAGAATCGCGGCGACCAGCAACAGCCCTATCGCCCATCCCATGCCCGACATGAGTGGCCACAACACCCAGGCAAATATCAGCAGCAATACCAGCGGTAGCGGATCGTCGCTCAGGATGAGTCGGCTCCACGGTGCCGCAGACAGACGCTTCATGCAGCCTCTACGTTTCGGCGGCGGGTCTCCCGCCGTCATGGCCACCACGCGGGTTTGCCGTCGCCCACTGAGGCTCGCCAGCCGGGTCAGCAAACCGGGCATTTCAGCCTGCTGCCTTTCCTGCCAGACTGCCTGTCTGGTTTGAAAAGCCGAACGCAGCATCCCCGGCGGCGCTTTGCACGCGGCGCTGCTGATGCCAACGTGTAACATTCTGAAACTCAAGTTCAGCCACGCCCAATCTCCTGTATTAGTAAAACCGCAAGCGCGTGGCGAAACCAGAGAGCTGCACCCGAATTCGACAACCACCCCCGAGCCAGCCCCGCACGCACGCTGTCGAACCCGATAGAGCCGACGGTAGGACTATAAATAGGTCGGGGATTGAACTAAAGTTAATTGTTTAGATTGAATCCATATACAGGAGTAAATGATTGAAATTACGTAACGTCACCTTGAACCAGATGCGTATCTTCCACAGCCTCGGTCGAAACTTGAGTTTCACCCGTGCCGCAGAAGAGCTTTTTCTGTCCCAGTCGGCGGTATCGATTCAGGTCAAGCGCCTGGGGGAAAGCGTGGGCATGCCCTTGGTTGAGCAAGTGGGCAAGCGTATTTTTCTAACCGAAGCGGGCAAGGAGCTGTTCGAGGCCTGCCGTGATGTGCTTGATCGTTTGCGGGTGCTGGATGAGGACATGACAGGGCTCGAAGAAGGGATAAGGGGGCCGCTCAACCTCGCTGTCATCACCACCGCGAAATACTTCATGCCCCACTTGCTCGGTGTCTTTCTGCGCGAGCACCCGGCAGTTGAACCCCGCCTGACGGTCACCAATCAGACTCGGATTTTCGAAAGGCTGGAGGGCAACATGGATGACCTGGTCATCATGGGAACCCTGCCCGAAAATCTCGACCTGGAGGCTGCGTATTTTCTGGACAACCCCCTGGTAGTGGTGGCACCACCGGATCACCCGCTGGTGGGCGTGAAACGCATCCCGCTGGAGCGACTCGTGCAGGAGCGCTTTCTGTCACGTGAGCCAGGTTCCGGCACGCGCGCGGCGCGCACCCGCCTGTTTTCCGAGCACGGGCTGGCCATTCGGACTTACATGGAATTGGGGAGCAGCGAGGCGATCAAGCAGGCCGTCATGGCCGGGCTGGGCATCTCAGTGCTCTCCATACATAACCTGCGTCTCGAATTGAAAACCGGCCTCATCGCTGTGCTGGACGTAGAGCACTTTCCCCTGCATCGGCAGTGGTATGCCGTGCACCTGAAGGGCAAAAAGCTGTCGGCGACGACGCGGATGTTCCTGGATTTTTTGCTTAAGGACGGTGCCCGACTCTGTGAAGAGATCCAACCCTATTTGACGGGCTTGTCACCGTCCCCCAAAAAATCTGGCCAAAGAAAAAGGGACATCAGGTAGCGGTCACATCTCGCAGAGCAATTCCAGCTTGCGGCTCTCCCAATTCAGCACCGCAGTCCGGCGATGCATTTTCTCCGCCAGTTGCGGGAACTCTCGCGTAACCACCTCGGCGGCAAAGTCGGACAAAAAGCGCGACTTGAGTTCTGCGCGCGCGCGGTCAACGCCGATTTCGCGGTAGGGCACGGAGGCGAGCAGCAAAAAGCCGTCGTCGGGGATGCGTCCGGCGGCCATGTTGCTTTGCAGGATGCCGGCCGCTTTGCGCACCGGGTCGGCCAGATCCGGGCTGTAGGGGCCGATGATGAGCGCCTGGTTAGGCATGTGCAGCCAGTCGAAGCCGCGCCCCAGGCAAATCATCCATTCGCGGTGTTCGATGTTGAGTTCGCGGTCGGTTTGCCGTACTTGCGCGACATGATGCAGGTTGCCCAGAATCAGCGGCATCAGGTCGGCGCGCATTTGTTCCGGCATGTCGGGAAACAAGCTGTTTAAACGTGCCGGTACGGTATCCGCAGTCGTCAGCTCAGCGACATTGAGGGGGGCGCCGTTTGTGCCATGCAGAATCAACGCGTCCTCGTCGGTCTCGAACCCGCACACCAGGGGATAGACGGTTTGGTGCCCCACGCCGTAGACCTGCTCGATCTGGCGGCGAATGGTGAAGGAGTGCTCACGCGCGGCTTCGGTGTCGTAGTTAAATCCGGCGCAGCCCCGGTGCGGATCGCCCTTGGAGAAATGGTAGGTGGACATCAACAGCATGCGCCGCCCTTCGCGCACCACCGACATCACCTGTTCGGACAACACCTCGCCCAGATGCGGCCAGCCGAGATCAAAATAGCCGCCCAGATTGCGGAAAGGCTGAATGATGCCCATCGGGGTTTCGGTGGCGACCGGGATATTGACGCGGCCATCCATGCATTTCATCACCACAATGGCGGTTGGGTGTTCGGCCATATAACGCGTTCTGGCCAGCCAGGTTTCCGGACTGGCGAAATATTCGGCATGTTTTTTCGCGTGACTGAACAGCCATTCGATCCGGCCTTCAATGGGTTGCGCGTAGTGGTTCATCTGTATGGAGCGGCTGCGTATAACATAGTAAAAACGGTGTCTGTTAAGAC
>JAABQE010000115.1 GCA_011391655.1 Hydrogenophilales bacterium | reverse complement strand
ACAGGCCGCGCAGATGATGAAGAAAATGCAGGCCGGCAAGCCACGCTGATACTGGCCTGCCAGCCACGCTTCAATCAAGCCATCAACCAGACATTCGCAAAAGCTGATCCATGATCCTCTCCGACCTTTCCATCCGCCGCCCGGTGCTGGCCACCGTGATGAGCCTGCTGATCATCCTGATCGGCCTGATTGCGTTCGACCGCCTGCCGGTGCGCGAATATCCCAATATCGACGCACCCGTGGTATCGGTGCGCACGGTCTACCCCGGCGCCTCGGCCGAGGTCATGGAAAGCCAGATCACCAAGGCGCTGGAAGACTCGCTGTCCGGTATCGAAGGCATCCGCACCATCAAATCGGTCAGCCGCGAGGAAGTCAGCCAGATCACGGTGGAGTTCGTGCAGTCGCGCGACCCCGAAGCCGCCGCCAACGATGCCCGCGACCGCGTGGCACGGGTACGCGGCCAACTGCCCAACGAAGCCGAAGATCCGGTGGTCGCCAAGATCGAGGCCGATGCCCAGGCCATTATCTGGCTGGCTTTTTCCAGCGACCGCCAGACCCCGCTGGAGATCACCGATTACGCCGACCGCGTGGTGGCCGACCAGCTGAAAACCCTGCCCGGCGTCGCCTCGGTCATCATCGGCGGCGCACGCCGCTACGCCATGCGGCTATGGCTCGACCCCGACCGCATGGCCGCGCTGGGCGTGACCGTGCAGGACGTGGAGTCCGCACTACGCAGCCAGAACACCGAGCTGCCATCGGGCCGCATCGAAAGCCAGACACGCGAATTTTCCGTGCTGGCCGAAACCGACCTGAAAACCCCGCAACAGTTCGAACAGGTCATCATCCGCGACAGCGGCGGCGTATTGATCCGGCTGGCCGACATCGGTCGCGCCGAAATCGGCGCCGAGGACGAGCGCAACATCGTGCGCGTCAACAGCCGGCCGGCTGTGGGTCTGGGCATCGTCAAGCAGTCGACCGCCAACACGCTGGAAGTCGCGCGCGCGATCAAGGCCGAACTGCCGCGACTGGAAGCAGCGCTGCCGCCCGGCATGCAGATCAAGGTCGGCTTCGACAGCTCGATCTTCATCGAAAAATCGATCGACGCGGTGTACACCACCATGCTCGAAGCGATGGTGCTGGTGGTCGGGGTGATCTTCCTGTTCCTGCGCAACTGGCGCGCCACGCTGATCCCCTTCGTCACCATCCCGGTGTCGCTGATCGGCGCCTTCATCTTTCTCTATGCGATGGGCTTTACCATCAACGTGCTGACCCTGCTCGGCCTGGTGCTGGCGATCGGCCTGGTGGTGGACGACGCCATCGTGATGCTGGAGAACATCTACCGCCACATCGAGGAAGGCATGCCGCCCTACGAGGCGGCGATCAAGGGCGCCAAGGAGATCGGCTTCGCGGTGGTGGCGATGACGCTCACGCTGGTCGCCGTATTCGCCCCGCTCGCCTTTGCCGAGGGCAACACCGGCAAGCTGTTCACCGAATTCGCCTTGACGGTGGCGGCAGCGGTGCTGGTGTCCGGCTTTGTCGCGCTGACGCTCACCCCGATGATGGCGAGCAGGATGCTGCGCCACCAAACCAGCCACAACGCGCTGTTCAATTTCGGCGAGCGCGTGCTGAACGGACTCAACCACGCCTACACGCGCGGTCTGGCGCGCGTGGTCAAACATCCGCTGATCGTCGCACTGGTGTTTGTGATGGTGGCGGCGGCTGCATTCGGTTTGTTCAAATCGCTGAAATCGGAACTCGCTCCAACTGAGGATCGCGGCTTCTTTATCGGTTTCATGCTGGCGCCCGAAGGCTCCACCCTGCAATACACCGATGGCTACGCGCGCCAGCTCGAAGGGCTATATCAGGGGGTGCCCGAAGTGGAAACCGCCTTCGTTGTCGTCGCGCCCGGACTGGAACGCCCCAACCCGGTCAACAGCTCGCTGTCGTTCGTGATGCTGAAGCCGTGGGAAGAGCGCACCCGCAGCCAGATGGCGATCACCGAAAGCCTCGGCCCGCAGATGTTCATGGGGATGCCGGGCGTGATGGCCTTCCCGATCAATCCGCCCTCGCTCGGCCAGAGTTTCCGCAACCCGCCGCTGCAGTTCGTGGTGCAGGCGCCGAGCTATGCCGAACTGGACCAGGCGCTGGAAGCGCTGATGACCAAGGTGCGCGCCTATCCGGGACTGGTCAATGCCGACAGCGATCTCAAACTCAACAAGCCGCAGCTCAGGGTCGAAATCAACCGCGACAAGGCGGCGCAGATGGGCGTTGGCATCGATACCATTGGCCGCACCCTGGAAACCCTGCTCGGTGGCCGTGAAGTCACCCGCTTCAAGCAGGAAGGCGAGCAATACAACGTGGTCGTCCAGCTCGACCCCGCCGCGCGCGCCACCCCGCAGGATCTGACCGCCCTGTACGTGCGCGGCACCGATGGCAGCCTCACTGCGCTGTCCAATCTGGTTGCTGTCACCGAAACCGTGGCGCCAAAGGAGCTCAACCACTTCAACCGCCAGCGCGCCGCCATCATCTCGGCCAATATCGCGCCCGGTTACACCCTGGGCGAGGCGCTGGCCTTCATGGACCAGGCGGCCAAGGACACGCTGCCGCAGACCGCGCGCACCGCGCTAGACGGCCAGTCGCGCGAGTTCGGTGAATCGGGGCAGACGCTGGCCATCACTTTCGCGCTGGCGCTGATCATCATTTATCTGGTGCTGGCCGCGCAGTTCGAAAGCTTCGTTTCGCCCTTCATCATCCTGCTCACCGTGCCGCTCGCCGCCACCGGCGCGCTGCTGGCGCTGAAGCTCACCGGCGCCACGCTCAACGTCTACAGCCAGATCGGACTGGTGATGCTGGTCGGCCTGATCACCAAGCACGGCATCCTGATCGTCGAATTCGCCAATCAATTGCACGCGCGCGGTCGATCCAAGGTCGAAGCGGTGATCGAGGCGGCCAGCCTGCGCTTGCGCCCCATTCTGATGACCACCGCCGCGATGGTGCTGGGCGCGGTACCGCTGGCGCTTGCCAGCGGCGCCGGTGCCGAATCGCGTTCGCCCATCGGCTGGGTAATCGTCGGCGGCCTGCTGCTCGGCACCCTGCTGACGCTGTTCGTCATTCCCGTTGCCTACACCTTGCTGACGCGCGATCCGGCCGTCAGCGTCAGCGGCACCCCGCAGCCACACCCCAGCTAAAAGTGATGAATTCGCCCACTGCGTTGACGAGGCTTCGTCAGCGCAGTAGCGAAGC
>JAABQE010000114.1 GCA_011391655.1 Hydrogenophilales bacterium | reverse complement strand
CCCCTCAAGGCAGGGCCGATGCGCGGTGAAGCGCCTTCGGCGCTTCAAGGAGGCACCTCTCATCCACGGCCGGCGAATGGCCGCAGCCCGCAACGCATCGTGACCCGCGCATTACAATGCCGCCATGCCGTCCGCCCTCGATTCCACGCTGCTATCCACCCTGCCCACGCGCGCCCTGCTGGGTCGCCTGCAGATGCTGCGCAGACTCCTCATCGCCAGTTGGGCGGCAGGCGTTGTCTGGCTGCAGTGGGGGCTGCACATCCCGTTGCCGCTGCTGCCGATGGGCGCGGTGCTTGGCTTGCTCGGCGCGTTCGCGCTCATGACTGCATGGCGGTTGAGGCTGGATGCGCCCGCCACCCAGATGGAGTTTCTGACGCATCTGCTGGTCGATCTCACCGCATTTGCGGTGCTGGTTTTTTTCAGCGGCGGCGCGACCAATCCCTTTGTTTCGCTGATGCTGGTGCCGATCATTATTGCCGCGATCAGCCTGCGCCCGCGCTGGGTGTGGCTGCTGGCCACAGTGGCGGGCGGCTACTACGCGCTGCTGCTGTTCGTCTATCAACCGCTTGCAATCGCCGATCCTGCTGCCGCCTCCAACATGCACCTGGGCGGCATGTGGTTCAACTTTCTCATCAGCGCCGCGCTGATTGCGTTTTTCATCACCCGCATGCACACCGGACTGCGCGCGCGCGACGGTGAACTGGCGGCGCTGCGCGAAAAGCAGTTGCGCGACGAACGCATCCTCGCGCTCGGCACCCAGGCGGCGCTGGCCGCGCACGAACTCGCCACCCCGCTTGCCACCATCCAGACCACCGCGCACGAGCTCGCCATCGAGTTCGCCAACGATCCCGACATCGGCGCCGACTGCCAGCTGCTCGAAAAACAGGCGCAGGCGTGCAAGCGCATCCTCACCCAGCTGGCCGCGCGCGCGCGCGACAGCACCCCGCAGCCGACGCCACTGGACGCCTGGTTGAGCGCGCTGATCACGCACTGGCAGGTGATCCGCCCGGACGTGCCGCTGAAAACCGACATGGCACCGACGCATCGCGACTTCACCCCGCCCGACGGGCTGGAACAGGCCATACTGAACGTGCTGAACAATGCTGCCGATGCCTCGCCCGCCGGCGTCGAACTGAGCGTAAGTGTGGCGGACAACGCGCTGTTTATCGATATTGCCGACCGCGGTCCGGGCTTCACGCCTGAGCAAAAAGCGCAGGCCGGACGTGTGCTGTTCAGCGACAAGCCGGGGCAAGGCTGGGGCATGGGGTTGGTACTCACTCACGCCACGCTCGAGCGTGCGGGCGGCACGCTCACCCTCGCCGAGCGCGCCGGCGGCGGCACGCTGGTCCGCATTCAACTCCCCTGGAACCCTGCAACATGAAACTGCTGATCGTTGAAGACGATATTGATTTTGCCGACGCACTGGCGCGTGCCATGCAGAAACGCGGCGCTGCCGTCGAACGGGCGCACGACGCCATCGAGGCGCTGGCGGTTGCCGAACGCTTTGCGCCCACCCACGCCGTGGTCGATTTGAAACTGCCCGGCGAGTCCGGACTCAAGGTGGTGGCCGCGCTGGCTGAACGCTGGCCGGGTATCGCCATCGTCGTGCTCACCGGCTACGCCAGCATCGCTACCGCCGTCGAAGCGGTGCGGCTGGGCGCGCGGAATTATCTGGCCAAGCCGGCCAACGCCGACGAAATCCTCGCCGCGCTGCAGCGCGACCAGCCCGATGCTGCGCTGGATGTCAGCAGCGCCGAACCGCTGACGGTGGCGCGACTGGAATGGGAACACATCCAGAAAGTGCTGGGCGAACACGACGGCAACATCTCATCCACCGCGCGCGCGCTGAAAATGCACCGCCGCACCCTGCAGCGCAAACTCGACAAACACCCGCCCAAACCGGAATAAGGCGGCGGAACTTCAGTCGGCTCCAGCAGGTCTTTTGCACGCCCTCATTCTGAATCTGGCCGTCATGAACGCAAAAAATCTGCTCGATCAACTCCTCGGCTCCGGCCAGTCCCTGCTGGCCAACCTGCCTGGCAATGCGCCTTCCGGCGAAGGCAAGCCCGGTTACGCCAATTTCGGCACCGGCATGCTCGCAGGTGGCGTGCTGGGATTGCTGCTGGGCGACAAGCGCGTGCGCAAGTTTGGTGGCAAGGCCGCGGCGTATGGCGGTGCAGCCGCACTCGGCGCACTGGCGTTCCGCGCCTATAGCACCTGGCAGCGCAACCAGGCGGCAGCGTCCGCCGCACCGCCTACACAACCTGCAGCCTTTCTGCCTGCGCCTGCTGCGGAAGACAGCCACAGCCGCGCCGTGTTGAAAGCGCTGATCGCCGCCGCCAAATCCGATGGCCACATCGATGCACGCGAACGCGGCCTGATCGAGGAGAAGCTCGGCGCGCTGGCCAGCGAACCGGAACTGCGCAGCTGGATCGACGCCGAAGTCGCACGCCCGCTCGACCCAGCCAACGTTGCAGCGGCCGCAGACTCAATCGAAGTCGCAAGTGAAATGTATCTGGTGAGCGTGCTCGCGGTGGACACCGAAAGCTTCATGGAGCGTGCCTACCTCGACGAACTGGCGAAGAAACTCGATCTGCCAGGCGAGCTCAAGGCCCAGCTGGAAACCGAAGCGAAGCAGGCGCTGGCTGCAGCCTGAGTCTTTAGTGCCCCGCGCTCCAGTCCACCAGCCCAAAATAAGCGGTGGCCAGCACCACGCCACCGAACACGATGCGGTACCAGGCGAACAAGGTGTAGTCGTGACGGCTGACGAACTTGATCAGTGTGCGCACCGCAATCAGGGCGCTGATGAAGGCCGCGATGCCACCCACCGCGAACAGCGGCACGTCGTGCACATCGAACAGTCGCCAGTTCTTGTAGAGATCGTAGGCCGTCGCCGCAAACATGGTGGGGATGGCGAGAAGGAATGAAAACTCCGCCGCCGTCTTGCGCGACAGCCCGAGAAACAGGCCACCGATAATCGTCGCACCCGAGCGCGAGGTGCCGGGAATCATTGCCAGCGCCTGCGCAAACCCCACCGCCAGTGCGCGCCGCCAGGTGAGGTCGTCCACCGTTGGCGTGCTGATGACGTGCTTGCGACGCTCCGCCCACAGGATCAGCACCCCGCCGATTACCAGCGCCGACGCCACCACGATCGGGTTGAACAGATAACCCTTGATTTCCTTGTAGAACAGAAACCCCAGCACCGCCGCCGGCAAAAAGCCCGCCATCAGATTGGTCGCCAGGCGCCGCGAC
>JAABQE010000113.1 GCA_011391655.1 Hydrogenophilales bacterium | reverse complement strand
GGCGGCGCGCCATTTGAAAACCCGGCCGGGCAACAGCCTGCTCGATGTCGGTTGCGGCACCGGCTGGTTTACGCGTCGCGCCGCGGCAGACGATCTTCAGGTCACCGGGCTCGACCCCAATTCCAGCTGGCTGGATTACGCGCGTGCCCACAGCAACCCTGCGCTGACGTGGGTGGAAGGCGATGCGCGCGAGCTGCCGTTTGCCGACGCCAGTTTCGATCACGTGCTGTCCATCGCCGCACTGTGTTTTGTCGACGACGAGCGCCAAGCCGTGGCCGAATGCGTGCGGGTGGCGCGCCGCCGCTTTGCCATCGGCTGGCTCAACCGGAACAGCCTGCTGTATCGGCAAAAAGGCAGGAACGGCGGCAGCGGTGCCTATCGCGGCGCCCGCTGGCATACCGCAGGCGAAGTACGTGCGCTGTTCGAAGGATTGCCGGTACGCAACCTGAATATTCGCTCGGCCATTTTCCTGCCGTCGGCCACGTGCTGGGCGCGCTGGCTGGAGCAGGGCATGCCCAGCGCGCTGCCGTGGGGTGGGCTGCTGCTGGCAAGCGGCAACAAGGCCTGACGTCAATCCGGCCCGGTGTCCGCGTCCGCTGGCGTGCTCCCGGCAGGCGCAACCGGTGTGGCGAGCACCTTGTCGATGCGCTTGCCGTCGAGGTCGACCACTTCCAGCCGCCAGTTCTCCCAGGTCAGCACATCGCCGGTCTGCGGCAGCTGGTCCGACAGCCACATCACCAGCCCGCTTAGCGTGTGGTAGCGCGCCTTGTTTTCTTCCGGCACGCTTTTCAGGCCCAGCCTGTCCTTCAGTTCCGGAATGGGGATCAGGCCGTCGAGCAGCCAGGAGCCGTCCTCGCGCTGCACCGCCCAGGCCTCTTCCGGATTGAGCGACTTGAATTCGCCGGTGACGGCTTCCAGCACGTCCTGCAGCGTGACCAGGCCGTTGATCTCGCCGTATTCGTCGATGACCAGCATCAGGTGAGTGTTGGACGCGCGGAACTGTTCCAGCAAATCCAGGCCGCTCAGCCGTTCCGGTACGAACACGGCCGGCAACAGCGGCTCGACCAGGCCGGGCGGCGCACCGGCCAGCATCGCATCCAGCAACTGCTTGGCGCTGAGGACGCCCAGCACCTCGTCGAGCCCGCCTCGACACACCGGAAAGCGCGTGTGTTCCGATGCGGCCACGCGTCGCAGGTTTTCTTCCAGCGGCAGCGTGGTGTCGAGATACACGATGTCGCCGCGTGGCGTCATCAGCGACTCGATCGGACGGTTGTCGAGGCGGAACACATTGCGCACCATCTCGCGCTCCTGCTGCTCGATCGCGCCGCTTTCCGAGCCTTCCAGCAACAGGGCGTGAATTTCCTCCTGAATGATGTCCAGCGGAGCCGGGGGGGGGCTGCGCAACAGGCGCAGCACCGTTTCGGTCGACACTGACAGCAGCCGCACAAAGGGACGCGCCAGCCGGGCCAGCCACTGCATCGGGCGCGCCAGCCGGCAGGCAATCCGTTCGGGATCCATCTGGCCGATGCGCTTGGGCACCAGTTCGCCGATCACGATCGTGACATAGGTGATGATGAGCACCACCAGCGCAGTGGCGGCGAGATGGCTGGCCTCGGTCGGCACGCCGACCGTTTGCAGCCAGCGTCCCAGCGGCCCGGCCAGCGCCGCTTCGCCGATGATGCCGTTGAGAATGCCGATCGAGGTGATGCCGACCTGCACCGTCGACAGAAATCGCGTTGGCTCGTCATGCAGTTCCATCGCCACCGCGGCAGACGCGTTGCCCTGCTCGGCCAGGTGCGCCAGACGGGGGCGGCGCGCCGTCAGCAGCGCGATTTCCGACATGGCGAACACGCCATTCAGTACGATCAGTGCGGCTAGAAGCAGGATTTCCATGGAGCGATCCAATCAGGGAAACGGCAGGCGTTGGGTGGAATGTTAGCTTGGCTCAAGGCGCAGGCTGCACAAAGAGACGCCCGCATGTGCCGCAATGAAAAGGGCGGCGCCCGCTAACGGACGCCGCCCAGACCGTGAGCGCGCCAGTGATTACTGGATCGCCAGCTTTTTGGCTGCATTCACCGCTTTTTTCGGCAGGGTCAGTTCCAGCACCCCATCGTTGTACTTGGCCTGAGCCTTGGCCTCGTCCACCTCATGCGCCAAGGTGAAGCTGCGTGCAACCTTGCCGACGTAACGCTCGGAACGCAGCACTTTCTCGCCTTCCTTCTCTTCCTTTTCCACCCTGGTCTCGGCGCTGATCGAAACCTGATTGCCTTCGATGCTGACGTGGATGTCCTCTTTTTTCACACCCGGAATGTTGGCATGCACCGTATAGGCGTTGTCATTTTCCTTCACGTCCATCTTGATTTGCATTTGTGGCTGGCCTTCGAGAAGCGCAGGGCGCACGAAAAAGCCCTTGAACAGATCATCGATATCACCGAACGGATCAACGCGAGCAAGATTGAAAGGATCGTGACGTGTGAGGTTGGCCATGGTGTGATCTCCTTTTAAACGGGTTGTCAGACTGGGAATTTCAATCGCTTGTGCGATCTCACCTTCAATCTAGTTCCGCACTCGGATAATTCAATACTCCCGCATCCTGTTGTGCCCGCCAAACACTCCTCCGTCGGCATGGCGATTGCCGCTATGCTCGACGGGCATGTCAGCCCGGCTGGACGCGTTTCGTGTATCTTCTGCGGAGATGAAGTGATGGCAGGTGATGGCTCCCTTTTTGAGCATCTGCTAGATTGACGAGGGCCATTCAGCCAAAAACGGCAGTTTAAGCCGTTTCCAGCCGACGGGCGTCCAACGATTTAGACCTCTCGATCAGGATTGCCGGTCGGCGCCCGAAAGTTGCGACTAGCTGGAAGGGTGGGGTGTTTACAGATGTCGTGCCTGCATGACTGGCGTTGTCAGACGGCGTATCCAGTCCTCGATCTGACCTGACGCGAGGCGCCGTCGGGCCAGTTCCCGCCAAGAGGCGGACAGATTGCTGAGTGCTGCCATGTCTGCAAGTGCGCTGACGTTCAGTGGATCTGAGTAGAGATGCCACAACAGGCGCGCCAGCGGCCAGTCGGGATGCGGGCGGTCGAGCAGACGGAGCGCTGCGCCGGGCGCTACTTCGCCGGTTTCCAGCACGCGGTAGTACCAACCGGTGCGCGCACTTTCCTGCACCAGTCTGGACATATCCGGGTTACCGAAACGCAGGTTGAGCTTCCAGCAGGGCTGTCGCGCCTGGGAGACCTGGATGAGGGCGGGCC
>JAABQE010000112.1 GCA_011391655.1 Hydrogenophilales bacterium | reverse complement strand
ACATGGAGCCCGGCACGCTCGCCACCACTCCTTTCACCCGGCTTCAACCCACCGACTATCTTGCTGAGCTTGACCCGAATGGCTGGCTGAGCGACGCGGCACGCTTTCATGCCGAACCGCTGGCGCGCGGGCGTGCAGCGCATCCACTGGTGCGTGTCGTTCAACTGGCGTATCAACTGGTGGCCCGCGCCGACGCGGTGGACAGTGTCGACGTGCGCGCAGCACTTGCCGCGTTGCAGATGGGGGCGGGCGAAGCCGCCCTGCTCCTGGCCGACACGCAAGCCCAGGCGCGCCAACTGGGTTTGCGCTTCGGCTTGCTCGATACGGTCGTTTCCAGCCAGAACTCAGGATTTGACCGGCTGGCGCGCCTGTATGCCGGTCAAGCCGCGCAGTCCGCGTTAAACAGCCATTTTCGCCATGCTCGCGGCGACTTGCTGCCGTTTTCGCTGTTGCAGGACACGCTGCGAGCGCTGTTCGGGATCGAGCGCATCTGCCTGTTTGTCCCCGCCGCCGACGGACATTTGCGGGCAAGCGCATTGCTCCCGGCTGCACCCGGTTTGAATGCACTGGCGATTCCACTCGACGACGGGCATTCGGCCCTGCCACGTTCGCTGGTGCGCAGTGCACCTCAACAGTTCGAATGCGGGGCGCCGGATGGCGCGCTGGTCGATGAACAAATAGCCCGTCTGCTTGGTGTGTCGCGGCTGCTCTGCCAGCCGCTGGCACTGCACGATGGCCAAATGGGCGTACTGGTGGCGGGTGATGCGAATCCCGGCCTCGGCATGTCCCCGCTGTGGCGATTCACCCTGGCCGAATATGCCGAGACCATGCGCCCCCGCGCTGCAGCGTCCGCACCCGTGCCGGCTATCCCCGTCCTGCCTGCTAGCCCCCCGGCATCTGCCGATGACATCCCGCGTGAACGGGCGCGCCGCGCCGTGCACGAAGTGGCCAACCCGCTCACCATCATGCGCAATTACGTCAACTTGCTGTCTGACAAGTTAGGCGCGGACTCGTCCGTGCAGCGCGATCTCAGCATCATCAGTGACGAAATCGAGCGCGTGGCGCGCATCGTGCGCGGCATCACCGCAACCGAAGAAACCCCGCTGCCGGCAACGGCCACCGACCTTGAACTGGTATCGGTCAACAGCATCGTTTCCGAACTGGTGCGGATGTCGCTAGGCACGCTGTTCACCCCAAACAACATCAGCGTGCAGATCGACCTGAATCCGGAAGTGCCGCCGCTACCGCTGCAAAAAGACGCTCTCAAGCAGGTGTTGTTCAACCTGGCAAAAAATGCGGTGGAGGCCATGCCGGCGGGCGGCCACCTGAAATTCACCACCCGCCTGACCGAAGCAAACGGCCAGCGTGAAATCGAAATAGAAGTGGCCGACACCGGCCCCGGTCTGCCCGCTGCGGTAGCGGCTCACCTGTTCGAACCCCTGGTCAGCGAAAAGGGCGGCGACCACTCGGGTCTCGGCCTGAACATCAGCCATAGCCTGATCGAACGCATGAACGGCCAGCTCAGCTGCGCGAGCAGCCCGCAAGGCACCCATTTCTTCATTCGTCTGCCCACCCTGCAAAACGGCCAGACCACACTTAGCACAACGCGATACGGGTCAATGTAACCCGCGCACTGGAGAACCCATGTCCAACAGTCCAATCGATTCCCTTCCACTATCTGGCTCGGTCAGCACCTTCCCGGTGCGCTCACGCCTGCTGCTGGTCGACGACGAGCCACTGATTCTTGAAGGGCTTTCGCGCATGCTGGCCGCCCGCAATTACGAAGTGGTGACCGCCGATGGCGGGCGCGCTGCCCTGCTCGCCATCGGCAAGCAGCAGTTCGACGTGATCCTGCTCGATCTCGGCATGCCAGATCTCAACGGCAACGAAGTGTTGCGTTTCATTGCCGACCGCACCATCGACACGCCAGTGATTGTGGTGTCGGGCGAAAGCGCCATTGATGCGGCGATCCGTGCACTGCGTGGCGGCGCCGCCGATTTCGTGCGCAAGCCTTATGAACCCGAAGAACTGCTGCGCCGCATCGACAACACGCTGACGCAGCGGCGGCTGGAGCGGGAAAACAACCACATCCTGCAGCGCCTGCAACAGTCGGAAAAGTGGCACCGTTTTCTGGTCAACAGCTCGCCCGACTTCATTTATACGCTGGATGTCGAGGGCCGCTTCACCTTCGTCAACGATCGCGTTGAAAGCTTGCTGGGTTACCGTCGCGAGGAACTTCTGGGGCAGCATTACAGCCTGGTGGTTCACGAAGACGACATTGAGCGAGCCGAACACATTTTCAATGAACGACGCTCTGGCGACCGCAGCGCACGCAACACCGAAATCCGCCTCAAATGCAATCCGGGCATGCGCCGTCCACGCCTGATGAATGGTCTCTGCAAATCTGTCGAAGTCACCGCCACCGGCATGTATGACGAACAGGCCAGCGCCTTCGAACAACGCTTCATCGGCAGCTACGGCGTCGCCAAGGACGTCACCGAGCGCAAGCAGGCCGAGGAAACCGTGCACTATCAGGCTTATCACGACCTTCTGACCGGCCTGCCCAACCGCGCGCTGTTCCGGGATCACCTCGGCCTCATGCTGGCGCAAGCCAAACGCAACCAGCAACCGCTGGCGGTACTGAGCCTCGATCTTGATCACTTCAAAGTCATCAACGACTCGCTGGGCCACACCATCGGCGACGAACTCCTGCTCGCAGTGAGCGCGCGGCTGCGTCAATGCCTGCGCGAAGGCGATACGCTGGCGCGGCTGGGTGGCGACGAGTTCGCTGTGCTTCTGCCCACGCTGCTGGCGCGCAGCGATGTTGAGCACATCTGCCGCAAAATTACGCAGGTGCTGTCCAAGCCCGTGCACGTCAAAGGCCATGAAGTCTACATTTCGGTCAGCATCGGTGCCTGCGTGACGCCAGAAGACGGCGAAATGATCGACAGCCTGATCCGTCAGGCCGAAATCGCCATGTACCAGGCCAAATCTCTGGGACGCAGCCGTCTGCAATTCTGGGAATCCGGCATGCAGGCACCCTACTCGGAACGCATGCAGGTTGAAGCCGACCTGCGCCGCGCACTGGTACACAACGAATTCATATTGTTCTATCAACCCCAGGTCGACGCCCTCAGCGGCGAAATACGCGGATTCGAAGCCCTGCTGCGCTGGTGGCACCCGCAACGCGGCTTGCTCACCCCCGGAGATTTCATCCCGGTCGCAGAGGAAGCCGGCATCATCGTCCCGATCGGCGACTGGGTGATAAACCAGACCTGCGCGCAAATTG
>JAABQE010000111.1 GCA_011391655.1 Hydrogenophilales bacterium | reverse complement strand
AGCACCTGGGCGAAGTAGTCAGCGTGGGCAGGGGTGTCGGCAATGACCCGGTCAGCACGCTGGAACAGAGCCTGCTCCCAGGCGAGCAGCTTTTTGGCGCGCCGGCTATTAGCGTGCAGTTTTTCGCGTTCATCCACCTGTTTGTCATAGGCGGAGATGAGCGGATCAAAAACCAGGGGGACGCCATGGCTTTTTGCCCAGCGACTTGCTGCCGCCAGGTCGCGTTGCCTGAAACAGGGCACCCAGATCAAATCGGGTCTGGGTAATCGATGCAGCCGCGCTTCCCAGTCGGCTACCGTGGCGAACCTGGGGTGGAAGTCGTTGACCTGCCACCCCATTTCAGCGAACAGCTTGCGCAGGATGCGATTGCGGGAATAGCCGGAATCGAACCGTCCCCACCAGAGAACACTCGGCACACTTACCTCTCTTGTCTGCGAATCATAAAATTACGGTGAGCACACCTTCGCCGCAGTCGATGGCTTTGGGCATATCTATTCGAGGTTCTATCGATGGAATAAACGAGATAGAGTGCTGGGCTATCTGTGGGGTTTGTAGGCGGCGTCAAACCCCGTGCTTTATCCTGCTGAATACTTTAATTTATTTTTCCAAAAATCATGAAACAGATTGTCTGCATGAAGTGGGGGTCTTTGTATCCGGCCGAGTACGTGAACAAGTTGTACGGCATGGTTCACAGAAACGTCCAGGGCCCGATACGCTTCGTATGCCTGACCGATGATCCGGCAGGGGTGCGCAGCGAGGTTGAATGCCTGCCATGTCCGACCGTCGCGCTGCCCGCACCTTACAACAATACCGGCTGGCGCAAAATTTCGCTTTGGGCCAGCGAGCTGCCCGGCATGGAGGGCGATTGGCTGTTCCTCGATCTTGACGTTATTGTCACAGGTCGGCTGGATGATTTTTTCGACTTTGCACCGGAAAAGTCATTCGTGGTCATGCAGAACTGGACCCAGCCGGGAAAGGGGATCGGCAATACATCGGTATTCCGTTTCAGGGTCGGCAAGTATCCTTATATTTACGATCGTCTCGTTCCTGAATTCAAGTCAATACTCGCCACACACGGTAACGAGCAAATTTATATTTCACGCACGGTTTCCGAGACGGCCTTCTGGCCTGACGAATGGTGTGTTCTGTTCAAGACGCATTGCATTCCCCCCATGCCGCAACGCTGGTGGAAGGCGCCCACATGGCCGGCAAGCGCCCGTGTCATCGCATTCCCGGGCGATCCCAACCCGCCTGATGCGGTGCGGGGGATCTGGCCGGTCAAAAAGTGGCACAAGAAAATCTACAAGCACATTCTGCCCGCGACATGGATCGCGGATTTCTGGCGTGAATAAGCGGACCGTTGGACGTTTCCTGACAATCAGAATCGGGCGGAATGTTCGTGCCACACACTGAAGACGTGATCCCTGGAGCGCTTATACGGGTCAAGTTGATGAGCCGTTTTCCAGCGGAACATTGGTTGCGTCAATTGCCGCATGGGAATGCGCGCTGGGGAGGTTGTGAATATCTCTTCGACCGTGACGCAAGGGACTATGACTGGCTGGTTGTTTACGACGATATCCCTCCTGGCAAAAACGAGCGCAAGGGGTGCAGCAGTGAAGCGCTTGCCTGTGCCGCATCGAATAGCCTGCTGGTGACCACCGAGCCCTCGTCCATCAAAATATACGGCAATCATTTCACCCGCCAGTTTGGCGTCGTTCTCACCAGCCAGGAAGAATGGGCGTTGCCCCACCCGCAACGCGTCTACACACAGCCGGCCTTGCACTGGTTCTATGGCGTGGGTGCTCAACACATCATCCCGTTCGACGAGATGGAGACGCATCCGCCCACCACCAAGACCCGCGACCTGTCGATGGTGTTCTCGCCCAAAAGCATGCGGCACACCCTGCACTGGCGGCGTCATGAGTTCATGCAGCACCTGATGGCCAGCATGCCGGACATGGACGTATTCGGTCGCGGTGCCCGTCCCCTGGATGACAAGGCCGAGGCGCTGGACACCTACCGTTATCACGTGGCAGTCGAGAACTACATTGGCACGCACCACTGGACGGAAAAACTGGCGGATTCATTCCTGGGCATGACCTTGCCGTTTTATGCGGGTTGCCCCAATGCCGCCGACTACTTCCCGGCCGGGAGCTTTATTCCCATCGACATGAAAGACCCAGCCGGCGCCGCACGCATCATTCGCCAGGCCATTCTGAATAAGGAATATGAGAAGCGCCTCCCCGCCATTATCGAGGCGCGCCGCCGCGTGCTGTTCGAGTACAACCTGTTTGCTGTGTTGTCGCGTGAAATCGAGAAACGCCATGTTCCTGCTTCACGCATCACGAATGGCGGCGTGATCTATTCGCGTCATGCCTTGCGGAAAAAAAGCCTGTTACATGGCTTGCGGGACATGTATGGCAAGGCCCGCGCCCGGGTAATCCACCTGAAGCGCGGAGGCTGAGCAACTCGGCCGGGTTCGCCGCCTCTGTAGTCAAGTCGAGGTGTTCGGATTCATCCCAATCACAAACCGATGCTTGCCTGAAACCGTTCGCGGAATGTCGTCGAGGTAGTTCACCTCCAGCACCAGTTGCGCATCCACGTCCCGGCGAATGCTCGCATGCAGCACGGCCAGCGTTTCAGCGCTCAAAGGGTGGGCTGCGACCAGGTTCAGCGTGAGCCGGTCAAGATCGTGCTGCACCCATTGGTATTGCCGGATCTGCGTTTGCCCATCGAGCAGGTGGTTGAAGTAGGACGGGTAAAGGGTTTTGCCGTGACGGGTGCGGATGAGATCGTTTTGTCGGCACATGCCCATTTCCATCAGCGGAAAGGGCAAACCGCAGCCACATTCACCGTCGAGCAGGCGGCCGCTGTCGCCGATGTCGTAGCGGATCATCGGCATCAGGCGATTGGTCAGCGAGGTGACCAGCAGCCGGTTTTCGTTTTCGCCCGCTGGGTTTTCCGGCGCCACTGATTCGAGATACACCATGTCGGTGAAGACGTGCATGTTGCCGTGGCGGCATTCGCAGGCGATGTTGGGGATTTCGCGGCTGCCGTACTGGTTGAATACCTTGCAGCCGAAGGCCTGTTGCATGAGTTGACGCTGGCTATCGGTGAGCACTTCGGCGGTGGAATACACGCCGAGCAGGGTCTGCGGCATCAGCATGCGCTGGTCGATCACCACGCGCGCGACCTCTGCCAGCACCGATGCGTAGCCCTGCAGCAGAACCGGCCGGTAAGACTGAATGAAGCGCGCCCATTCAACGAGTTTCGCTTCAGTGTATTCAAACGCGGCAAGGGTGTGCTCGGCGGCGATGAAATCGAACATTCCGCTCCCGAATACGCCGCCGGGCGCGACGTCCTGGCGTGCGCCCCAGAAGTTGAGGATCTTTTGCCCCGGCCGCCAGCCCGACAGCCTATAGCTGCGCATCATGCCGCCGCGCATCAGTTCGTGCTTGGCGTCGTCGTAGTAGAACGCCAGCGGCTTGCCGGTGGACCCGCCGGTGTGGCCGATTTTGACCTGGCTGCGGTCAGTCGTGTCGACGAGCAGCTCATCCATGTGCTGGATGACATCGTGCTTGTGCAGAACGGGCAGGGCGCTGAGTTCGAAGCCGGTGGGTGCCAGAAACGGGGTGAGGGTTTTTGCGTAGAACGGCGTGTGGGTAGCGGCGAAAGTGACGAGGTCGGCAAGCGCGTGCTGCTGTTTTTGCACCACCTGTTCGCGGCTCAGGGACTGTGTCTGCAACAGCCGGTCGAGATGCGCGTAACGCAGTGGATAGCGGCGGCGATGCAGCGCGTGGCGCAGGCGGGCGATCATGCTTGATGTGCGGCGAGCGCGGTTAACGCCTGGTTCCATGCCTCCCGGTCGGTGTGGAACTGGCTGAGGGCGGCGAGTAGGCGTTGCCGCCACCGCTGCCAGTCTTCGTCCGACGCGATGCGCGCCTGAGCCGGTGACGCGTCACCAAAGTTGCGTTGCATGTTGTCGAGGAACACGCGGAAATGCCCAAGCGCCTGGGCTTGTGCAGGCGCGTGCCACCAGTGCGCCGGATCGTTGAGCAGCTGCGTCAATGCCGCGAGGTTTTTCACCATGGCTGCGTGCCGCGCACGGTACTGCTGGGCGAGGTCGGCCCTTACGGCATCGAGGGTGGCGGCGAGGATGTCGTCCGCCACAGTGCGCTGCGGAAAACCGAGAGCGGTGAGCCGCTCGACGCTGAACAGCATGACGTCGCCCACAAACTGCCGTTCGAATTCATCGGCCAGGTCGATGCTGTCGGCTTGCGTAACGACACCGGGCCGGAACTCGGCTTCGCCGGTGGCGTCGAGCGTGCGCGTGTGCAGCATCGGCAGGTTGGCGGAGACGAATTTATCACCCAGTTCAGCCTTCATCAGCCGCCCGAGCGTGGGGCCGGACATGCGCAAGCGCAAGGGGGCGAAGGGGATGAACCAGTTCAATGCCCGGGCGCGAAAGACATAATTGCCGGTGTACACCGTGCGTGCGAGCTGCACGCTGGCGAGGGCGGACTGGTAGCGATACCAGGTGATGCGGGTGGGATGCTCGCCGTGGAAAAAGCGTTTCAGCCGCTGCGCGAAATCCTCGAAGCAATCGGCGTTGCTGGGCTGATTGTTCAGCGTGCAGCGATAGCGATAGGCATCGGTCGGATGGGCGAAGCCAAACAGCCCTGCCATGTCGTGATAGGCGGCGTCGGCTTCTGCCGTATTCGCTGCGTTCTGGCGGTAGGGCCGGGCCGGATCACTCGCTGCCATTTCCTGAAGAAACCCCGCCACGTCGGCGAGAAAGTTGCCAGCCATCACAGCAGGGGAAACCGGCGGATCGCCCACCACCTTGCCGGTGAGCACATCGGCGTCGGTCGCGCTGAAGATCGCGTCGAGCTGGGCGAAGAAATTGACCGCGCAGACCTCACCGTCGCCTGCTGCCGTTTCCACTTTGACCTTGAACTGCTGGTCGGCGTCGAGCGTGTAGTACAGCACTGGTGCATACGACTCCACACGCGCTTGAGCGCGTAGTGGATCGGAGTCCTTTAGGGCCTCTGACTCTTGTGATCGCGAGGCGTTTAGCTGCGCCAATTTCAAATAGGCGATGTTGCGCATCATCGCCTGGCCCTTGTGGCCGAACGCCTCGCGCGGCGCATTGCCAACGATGGTGTGAAGGTCAACGCCCGTGAGCGAGTCCATGAGCGCGAGCTGTTCGGCTAGGCCGAAATAGTCGATGGCCAGGCCGCGGGAATCGAACGTGCTAACCAGCGCCCGGTTCGCGGCGATCAGCTCGGGGGCTTGCGTGTCGTCGGCGAGCAGGACCGAGATCTTGTGAAAATAGCCGTCCTTCAATCCGCCATAGCCATACGCATGGCACAGCTCCAGCAGGCTCGCGAGGCAGCGCTGCAACTGGGCCGGGCTGTCGGCCACCGGGATGATGAGGACGAAGCGGTGACGGCGGTCAAAGCCACGCGCAGCGATCAGCGCTTCGAGCCGCCGCCAGGCCGATTGATAGGACGGCAGCAGCGATGCGTTGAAGCCGTTTTCCCATAGCAGGGTTTCAAATTTCGCGATAACGGCGTGTTGTGCCGCGATCTGTTCGTCAGGATTAACGAGCCGACAGGTAGCGGGGGAAGACATGTTTGTCGAGCAGGATTTCGATGAGGTTAATGGCGCCCGTCAGGTCGGCGCGTACAAACAGGGCGTCGAGTTCGGCCTCGGTTTCGATGCGATGGTGCTGCACGCCAAATGACTGCGCGAGCAGGCCGAAGTCGGGGTTCACAAAGTCGCAATCGATATAGCGTTCACCGTACAGCTGGAACTGGTTCTTGCGGATCAGGCTCATGGTGCCGTTGTTGATGACGACGACATTGAGCGGGATGCCGTAGTTCACTGCCGTCATCATTTCCATGCAGCACATCTGGAAGCCGCCGTCACCGAGGATGGCGAACGTGGGGCTGTCCGGCGCAAAGCAGCGTGCGCCGATGGCAGCGGGAATCGCGTGGCCGAGCGACGAGATGCCGGAATTCGGAAAGTAGTGGTTGCGGTCGGAGACGTCGAAATAGCTTTGTGCGAAGACGATGTTGTCGTCGAACACCAGCGCGTTGTGCGGGAAGTACTGGGCCAGCTGGCGGTAAAAAGCCTGCATCAGGCGAAAGGCCGGGCTTGCGCTGTCGTCACTGGCGGAAGGTGCCAGGCTGGCTTGATGGTCGTCAAGCAGGACGCGCGCCTTGGGCGGTGTGCCGTCGGCGTCCAGTGTGGCAAACAGGTCGTCCATCACTGCGCGGATGTCGCCGCAAATCGCCACGTCCGGCTGGAACACGCGGCCCAGTTGCGCGGTGTCGCGATCGACCTGGGCGATTTTTTTGTTGGCCAGCAGCCTGGCATCCCACAGATAGCTGGTGCGCTCATTGAAGCTCGCGCCAAGAAACACCAGCAGGTCGGCGTGATCAACCATATAACGGTAAGCCTCGCCATTCGAGGTAACGCCGAGACAGCCCAGCGACAAGGCGGTGCCTTCGGCCACCACGCCCTTGGCCTTGAGGCTGGTGGTGACCGGAATATTGAAGCGTTCGGCGAACGCGGCAACCACGTCGCGCGCGCCCGCCTGGATACAGCCGTGGCCGGCGATGATGACCGGGGCATGCGCAGTCCGGATCAGTTCAGCCAGTTCAGCAGTTGGGGTGGTGTGGCGTATGGTCGAACGGCTGGGGAAATGCACCGAGTCGAGCACGCTGTCATCGACCAGCTCTTTCTGCACGTTGTACGGGATCGACAGCAGCACCGGCCCCGGTTCGCGTCCGAGCAGCGCTTGCGTCGTCTGGTTCAGCACCTGGCCGAGATAGTCGGTGCGCTCGATCAGTTTGTGATAGCGCGTGATGCTGGCAAACAGCGCGCCCTGATCGATGGCGCCGCCTTCGCCCGAGCTTTCCTGCAGCCCGCCCTTGCCGAAAATGTAGGTGGAAGTTTCGCCGGTAATCGCCAGCACCGGTAGCCGCTCGGCGTAGGCGTTGGCGATGCCGGTGATCAGATTGGTCGCGCCCGGTCCCGCCGTGGCGATGCAGGCGGACGGCCGGTGCGACACCCGCGCATAGCCGCCCGCCATGAAGGCCGCGCCCTGCTCGTGCTTGACCAGCACGCTTTTCACCTTTGAATCATGCAGGCAGTCGTAGATTGGCAGCACGTGTGCGCCCGGCATGCCGAAGATGTGGTCGATCCCCAGGCGTTCGAGATATCGGACGATCAGTTCGCTGACGGAAATATTCATGTGCTGTACTTGTTATCGTGTTCTGCAGGCACGCGCGGATGGCGCGCCCGGAAGTTCGGGATTTGAGCACAAGACGCCGTGCGGAAAATCCTTGGATGTTGCGTGAAGCCCGAACCAGGTGCACGGCCTTCGTGGGTCGGCGGCATTCCTGACCGGAGCCATCGGTATGTCAGCCTGCCCCGGTAACGCACATGGTGGTAGACACAGTCTATGCAAAAAATGCGGATACGTTCGAGCACCGGGCATCGCAAGCTATGCTGAGTCTGACCGGTCGCAGGTGCGTCGGATCAGGTGTGGGCGAGATGCTGCTCGATTTCGATGAAGGTGTTCGCCACTTCGGTGGTCTCGATAGTGACGCCCAGTTGTTTGCACAGCTGCGACAGGGACAGCAGGCCGCGCACCATTTGCTGACCGTCCACGTTTTCGATCACCAGCGCGTGCTGGCGGCCGCGCGCCTTGAGCGTTTCCAGCACGTGGCCGACGCGGGCGTGGGCGATATCGTCGAAGTCGACCGCTTCCAGCCGCTCCACCGGGGTCATGATGTCGGCCACCAGCACTTCGTCGCGGCGGATGCCGCGGCTTTGCACCACCTGCATGGGCTTTTCGCCGTGAATATCGGTGCTGGTGACCAGGCCGGCGACGCGATCCTCGCCATCCATGACGAACAGCAGACGCACCTTGCGGCGGACCATGCGCTCTTCCGCCTGCTTGATGGTGTCGCCGGGGGTGGCGATGAAGGCGGTCAGGCGGCGGAAATCGGTCATCACGTCGAGCGCCGGATTATCCAGCCCGACGCGCTCAGGCAACACACAGGCGGGCCGCAACAGTCCCGCGATCTTGTCGAGATTGCGGGAGGGCAGACGGGTATAAGTTGTGGTCATGGCGGGTTTCCTTGTCATGGTTCCGGAATGTCACACACACCTGATTCGTGTATGGATTAGGAAAGGCCAATCGTGTTCCCGGTAAGCCCGCCTGTCCATTCAAGTTTTTTTTGCAGGATATAAATTGTTCTTGCTTGATCCGCTTTCAAGCCGCCATCGCCCGCGCATGAAACGCCAGATGCTCGCCGATGAAGGTCGCAATGAAGTGATAGCTATGGTCATAGCCATCCTGCATCCGCAATCTGAGCGGGATGCCGCGCACGGCGCAGGCAGCTTGCAGGTTTTGCGGAAACAACTGCTCGGCCAGAAACTCGTCGGCGGTGCCGTGGTCGATCAGCGCGGGCGGCAGCGGTGCGCCGGCCTGAATCAGGCAGGTGGCGTCCCAGGCTTCCCAGGATTTTTTATCCTCGCCCAGATAGGCGCCGAAACAGCCTTGCCCCCACGGGCTGAGCACCGGGTTGCAGATGGGGGAAAAGGCCGAGACCGAGGCATACCTGCCGGGATTTTTCAGCGCGCAGATCAGCGCGCCGTGGCCGCCCATCGAATGGCCGCTGACGCTGCGCTTGCCGGGGATCACGGGGAAGCTGGCCTCGACCAGCGCGGGCAGTTCGCGGGTGACGTAGTCGTACATCTGGTAGTGCGTGGCCCACGGCGCCTGTGTGGCGTTGACGTAGAAGCCGGCGCCCTGGCCGAGGTCGTAGCGCTCGGGGACATCGGGCACGCCGTCGCCGCGCGGGCTGGTGTCGGGCATCACCAGAATCAGCCCGAGTTCGGCTGCGTAGCGCTGTGCCCCGGCCTTCACCCGCACGTTGTCGTCGGTGCAGGTGAGCCCCGACAGCCAATACACTACCGGCAGTATCTGCGTGGCAGCCTGCGGCGGCAGGTAGACCGAAAACGTCATGCTGCAATGGCACGTCGCCGATTCGTGCTGCCAGCGTTCGAGCCAGCCACCGAACTCCTTGATTCGTTCAATCTGTTTCATCGCCGTCTCAGAAAATGATGACCGAGCGGATGCTCTTGCCTTCGTGCATCAGGTCGAAGGCGCGGTTGATGTCTTCCAGCGGCATGGTGTGGGTGACCAGTTTGTCGAGCTCGATCTTGCCGGCCATGTAGCTCTCGACGTAGCCCGGTAGCTGGCTGCGGCCCTTGACGCCACCGAACGCGGTGCCTTTCCAGGTGCGCCCCACCACCAGGTTGAACGGCCGGGTGCAGATTTCCTGCCCGGAACCAGCCACGCCGATGACTGTAGAAACGCCCCAGCCCATGTGGGTGCATTCGAGCGCATCGCGCATCACGTTGACGTTGCCGATGCACTCGAACGAGTAGTCGACACCGCCACGGGTCAGGTCACGGATGGTTTCGACCACCGAGCCGTTGACTTCGCGCGGGTTGATGAAGTCGGTCGCGCCGAGCGCCTTGGCCATCTCGAACTTGTCGGGGTTGATGTCGATGGCGAGGATGCGGCCGGCCTTGGCCATCACCGCGCCCTGGATGCACGACAGGCCGATGCCGCCGAGGCCGAACACGGCGACGGTCGAACCCGGTTCAACCTTGGCGGTGTTGAGCACCGCACCGATGCCGGTGGTCACGCCGCAGCCGAGCAGGCAGACCTTGTCCAGCGGCGCCGCCGGGTTGATCTTGGCGAGCGCGATTTCCGGCACCACGGTGTATTCGGCAAAGGTCGAGCAGCCCATGTAGTGAAAAATCGGCTTGCCGTTCTTGGAGAAGCGGCGGGTGCCGTCTGGCATGTAGCCGGTCCACACGGTGGACGCAATCGACTGGCACAGGTTGGTCTTGGGCGACGCGCAATATTCGCAATGGCCGCATTCGGGAATATAGAGCGGGATGACGTGGTCGCCCGGCTTCAGCGTTGTCACCCCGGGGCCACATTCGACCACGATGCAGCCGCCTTCGTGGCCGAGGATGCAGGGGAACGCGCCCTCGGGATCGTCGCCCGACAGCGTGAACGCATCGGTATGGCAGACGCCGCTGGCGACGACTTGCAACAGGACCTCGCCCTCGCGCGGGCCTTCGACGTCGACCTCTTCGATTGACAGCGGTTTTTTGGGTTCCCAGGCTACGGCGGCACGTGCTTTCATGAGGGCTTCCTTATGAGGGTGAGTGGATGTCAGCAGGGTTAAAAATAGCAGCTCAGGCGGTTTGCTGGAGCAGTTTCTGGAAGGCGGCTTCAAACGATTTGACGCCATCGCCCTGCAGGGTCTGGCCGACCTGATCCATATCGATGCCCAGTCGCGCCAGTTCGGCCAGGTGTGCGGCGGCTTCGGCGACAGCGGCTTCCACCCGCAGCGCCGGTTGGCCATGTTCAGCCAGCGCAGCGAGCGTTTTGTCGGGCAGGGTGTTGATGGTTTCCTTGCCGATCAGCGGCTCGACATACAGCAGGTCGGAATAGTCCGGGTTCTTCACGCCGGTGCTCGCCCACAGCAAAAACTGCGGCGCGGCGCCCAGCTGTGCGAGTGCAGCAAATGCCTCGCCGTGAAAAACAGCCAGATAGCGTTGGTAGGCGAGTTTGGCCATGGCCACCGCCGCCTTGCCACGCAGCGCAAGCGCCTCGGGGGTGCCGATTGCCGTCAGCTGCGTATCGACCAGCGTGTCGACCCGCGACAGGAACAGGCTGGCCACCGCCTTGCTGTGGCGCACGTCGGCACCTGCCTGTGCGCGTGCGCTGAGTCCCCGGATATAGGCGTTGAACACGGCTTCGGTCTGTGCAATCGAAAACAGCAAGGTGACATTCACATTGACGCCGAGCCGGGTCAGCGTCTCGAAGGCGCTGACGCCTGCCGGCGTGCCCGGCACCTTGACCAGCAGATTGCGGCGATTGACGGCCGCAGACAGGCGCTGCGCTTCCTCAATCGTGCGTGCGGCGTCATCCGCCCAGCGTGGCGCGACTTCCAGGCTGACGTAGCCATCGTGGCCGCTGCTGGCCTCAAACGTGGGCAGCAGCAAATCGCAGGCAGCCTGGATGTCGGGAATGACCAGCGCTTCGTAGCGGCGTTCGACATCCGGTTCGCTGGCGCGCAGCTTCGCCAGGTCGTCGGCGTAGTAGGGGCTGCTGGCGAGCGCATTCTGGAAAATCGACGGGTTCGAGGTCACGCCCGACACGCCGTTTTCGGCAATGTGGCGCGCCAGCGTGCCGTCGCGGATCAGGCTGCGCGACAGGTTGTCGAGCCAGAGGCTTTGGCCGAGGGTGGCGACGCGTTGGGCGGCATTCATAGTGATTCCTCTTTGCTTAAGATAGTTAGCATAGCCGGTAAGCATCATGCCGGGGTACGACAGCGTGTGCAGCAAGAAGTGCCCGCCGCTGCCACAGGTCGAAGCCGCGCCTGTGCTAGACTTCGGCGCATTCTTTCGGTTCAATTCCCGGTAATTTTCATGTCTGGCAGCTCACTCGGCAAGCTCTTTTGTGTCACCGTTTTCGGCGAATCGCATGGCCCCGCGATTGGCTGCGTGGTTGATGGCTGCCCCCCCGGCATGGCGCTGGCCGAAGCCGATATCCAGCTGGATCTGGACCGGCGCAAACCCGGCACCTCGCGCCATGTCACCCAGCGCCGCGAATCCGATACGGTGGAGATATTGTCGGGCTTGTACGAAGGCAAAACCACCGGCACGCCGATTGCGCTGCTCATCCGCAACGAAGACCAGCGCAGCAAGGACTACGGCAACATCAGCGAGACCTTCCGCCCCGGCCACGCCGACTACACCTACACGCAAAAATACGGCTTCCGCGACCCGCGCGGCGGCGGGCGCTCGTCGGCACGGCTGACTGCGCCCATCGTTGGCGCCGGGGCGATTGCCAAGAAATGGCTGGCCGAAAAATATGGCATCGTGATTCGCGGCTACATGAGCGCGCTCGGCCCGGTCGATATTCCCTTCGAGTCGTGGGACGAAATCAGCAACAACGCCTTCTTTTCGCCCAATGCGGCCATCGTGCCGCAGCTTGAGGAATACATGGATGCGTTGCGCAAGTCGGGCGACTCGGTCGGCGCCCGCATCAGCGTGGTGGCCGAGAACGTGCCGCCCGGCTGGGGCGAGCCGCTGTACGACAAGCTCGATGCCGACCTCGCCCACGCGCTGATGGGTCTGAATGCCGTCAAGGGCGTGGAAATCGGTGACGGCATGGAGGCGGCGCGGCAATTGGGCACCGAGCACCGCGACGAAATCACCCCCGAAGGATTCCTGAGCAATCACGCCGGCGGCGTGCTCGGCGGCATTTCAAGCGGCCAGGCCGTTGTCGCTCACATCGCGATCAAGCCCACTTCGTCGATGCGCCTGCCGGGTCGCTCGATCGACCTGCACGGCCAACCGATCGAGGTCGTCACCCATGGCCGCCACGATCCCTGCGTCGGTATTCGCGCCACTCCCATCGCTGAGGCGCTGATGGCGATCGTGCTGATGGATCATGCGCTGCAGCATCGCGCGCAGTGCGGCGACGTGGCGAGCGGCACGCCGGTGATTCGCGCAAACAGCTAGGAACGCCGTCGGCGTGGCCGTGTTGCAGTCCTTGCAATCGGCCTAAACGGCGATCCGGGGTTTGACTGATCAATGATGTACGCTAGGTTTAAACCTTCGTGTACCCATTTTCTGACGCCATGCGACTCCCCATCAGTCTGAAAATTTTCAGTATCACCACGGCCCTGCTGGTGCTGATGGTCGTCGTCACCTGGCTGTCGGTGCTCAACTTCCGCCAGCTCAACAACCAGGTGCGCGCGCTGTCCGACTGGTACCTGCCGCTGCAGCAGCAGGTGGCCAGCGTCGAAATCCTGATCCGCCAGCAGATTGTGCACATGGAACGGGTGATGGCCGGCATGGAAGTGGCCAGGCCCGACCCGGAATTCCTCGCCAACGAATCGAACGGCTTCGACATGCGCGGGGTCAACGCCGACCAGATTGTCGATTCCTCGCTGCGAATGCTGGGTGAGGCCGAGGCGCAAAAGGACCTCAAACTCGATCGTGTGACCCTTGCCGTGCTGGGCAAGCAACTGCCCGCGATCCAGACCGCGCGCCAGCACTTTCACATGACCTTCCGCCTGTTCCAGATCGAGGCGGAGGAAGGCACACCCCGTTCGCAAAAGATCGTGCGCGAAACCCTACTACGCGAGAAGGACACCGTCGATGTCGAAATCGGCAAGACCATCGACATCCTCAACAAGCTAACCCAGGACACCGCCATCCAGGCCAAGGCAGAGGAGGCGCGCGCCACTACGCTCAACTGGATCATCACCGCCCTCGCCACCGTGCTGGGGCTCATCTTTGCCGCCTTCGTCACACGCTCGCTGGTCGACCCGGTCAAGCGCCTGGTGGGCGGCACGCGCGCAGTGGAAGCGGGCGACCTCGATGTGGAAATCCTGGTGCGCACCCACGACGAACTCGCCACGCTGGCCACCTCGTTCAACCGCATGGTGGGCGGGCTACGCGAGAAGGAGCGCATCCGCGATACCTTCGGCCAGTACGTCGACCCGCGCATCGTGAAAAGCCTGCTGGAAAACCGCATTCCGGCCGAACGTGGCGAGCGCCAGGTGATGACGGTGTTCTTCTCCGACCTGCAGGATTTCACCCGCCTGTGCGAGGGCCTGACGCCGGACGCCGCGGTGCGTTTCCTCAACCGCTATTTTTCGCTGATGTCCGAAGTGATCCGGACCCGGCAGGGCATCGTCGACAAGTACATCGGCGACTCGGTCATGGCGTTCTGGGGCCCGCCCTTCACCGATGCCGCCGATCACGCCACCCTGTGCTGCCTCGCCGCCCTGGAACAGATGGCCCGCATGGAAGCCTTCCGCGCCTGGCTGCCCGAGATGTTCGGCGTCGCTCACGGCCTGCCCGTGGTCAACGTTCGCATGGGCATCGCCAGCGGCGAGGTGACGGTGGGCAACATCGGCTCCGAAACCTCGCGCGGCTACACTGTCATCGGCGACACCGTGAACCTCGCGTCGAGACTGGAGCAGGCCAACAAGTTCTACGGCACACGGATCCTGGTGAGCGAAGGCACTCGCAGCCTCGCCGGCGACACGTTGGCATTCAGGGAAATCGACAGCCTGCGCGTCGCAGGCAAGCTGGAGCCGGTCAGGGTGTTCGAACTGCTGGGTCTGGTAGCGGATTTGAGCGAAAGCGACCGGCAGCGGGTACAGACGTATGAAGCCGGACTGGATCGTTATCGCGCGCAGAATTGGAATGCGGCCGAAGCAGCATTCCGTGATTGCCTTGTGATCGAACCGAAGGATCAGCCCAGCCAGGTCATGCTGGCGCGGATTGCGGCTTTCCGGCAGGCGCCACCGGAGACGGGGTGGGATGGGGTTTGGGTGGCGTTGAGTAAATAACGGTCGAAAGAAATTAGGTTAGGAACCTGACTCGACCAAAATTGGTGGGCGATCAAGGGCCATTTTTACGACGGGAGCAACAGAGTCCCTAGTGATGTTGCGCTTCATGCAATAACTCGACTCCAGCCAGTCAGGGAGTGACTTTGCGCCCTTGCTCGCATTGCAAGACATGCAGCATCTGGCGATGTTTGCTGAGGTGATTATTCTTTCATCGTTAACGATATGTTCCCATGACGGTTTCGACATTCGCGTCTGGCTGGGCGGGATAAACTCAGTTCCACAATAGACACAGCGGGTGTCTCTTGCGATTACTTCACGTTCCAAGCATTCGGGGATATTCCATCGATTCATTCAGTTCAGCCTTGGAAATTGCTGTAGGGCATTGTCTTGGTCTTGTCAGATGCGTCAGCCATTTTGGCCATGCCCGTAAACGGTTGCTTGCTATTCGACGATACCTTCATCCCCATGACACGTGCACCCCGGCTCTTTGCTGGTGGAGTTGTCGCAGCACACGATCTTGCCGGCGCGGCAGCCGCAGATGCCCTTGTGGGCCTTGCAGCAGGCTGTCTGGATCTGGGCGAGATGCATGCTCTTGGCATTCGCAATACAGGCCTCGGTTGAAATCGATTTCTGCTGCAGGGCAGCAGGCGTGAGGTCGACGCTGGAATCGGCAGAGGCGGGGAGCAGGAAACAGGCCGGAACAAAAGCCAGCAATGCGAGCAGGGATCGGATGTGCATGGAAGTCTCCTTGGGTGAAACGGGCTGCTTCACTATAGCCGATCGGGGGCGGCCTTAGGCGTCGCGCAGCAGCAGCCCCAGCATCAGCGCAGCCAGCACCAAAATCGCCGCCAGCAGGGTGAACGCGCTGCCGTAGCCGGCGATGCCGACCATGAAGCCGGTGAGCACCGGGCCGATCGACTGGCCGACGTCCATCACGGTGCGCAGCACGCCCATCGACGAGCCATAGCGGCCGTTGCGGGTGAGGTCGGCGACCAGCGCAGCGGTGGACGAGGTGACGGTGGCGAAGCCGAGGCCGAACGCGAGGCTCAGCACCGACAGGCCGATGAAGCTCGGGAAGTAGGGTAGCAGCACGACGCTCGCCGCGCCGATCAAGAGACCGGGCAGGATGACGCGGCGGCGGCCGACGCAGTCGGACACCCGGCCCATCAGCGGCTTGGCGAACACGATGCTGAGGAGTTGCACGCCGAGGATGACGCCGATCTGCCATGCCGGGATGCCGAGCGAGGCGGCGTACGAGGCGAGAAAGGCTTCAATCGCGCCGAACACCAGATACTGCGCTGCCTCGACCAGGCTCACCAGCATGATGCCGCGGTCGCGCAGCACGGTGGTAAGGCTCGCCCAGAAATGTGGCAGTTCCAGTTTCGTCGTCGGCTTCGGCTCGTGGTCTTGAAGGAGCAGCCCGGTGCCCAGCGCCAGCACGCCGGCGATCGCGCAGGCGATGTACACCGCACCAAAGCTCGCCAGCGAGATCAGGATGCCGCCGAGAAACGGTGCGATCGAGCGGCCAACGATGGTGGCCGAGGAGTAGGTGGACAACCGCGCCGCGCGGTCGGCGCTATACCGTGCGGCAATCGCCGCGCTGGCCACGGTGCCGAAAATGGCGGTGGCAAAGCCGTGATAGAAACGCACCGCCATCAGTTGCCAGGCGGTTTCGATCACCAGATACAGGAAGGGCGCGGTGGCGAACACCACCAGTGACGCCAGCAGCACGCGCCGATGGCCCAGATAGTCGGACAGCGCACCGGCGGGATAGCTGATCAACACGCCGGGAATCGTTGAGGCCATGACGATCCAGCCGATTTCCGCCGGGGTGGCGTGGAGCGATAGCGCGAACAGCGGCAGCACCGGCGTCTTCGACAGGGTGGAACTGAAAATGGCCAGCCCGCCGATGAGCGCGATGAGGACGAAGAAGGATCGCTGGGCAGGTTTCATGAGGGCGGTGCACGATAGGGTTTTTTCGAATGTAATGCGAAATCGTGACGCATGCGAATGCAAGGAGAACCGTGAATGGACTCAATCGCATTAACTAAGCTGCGCAGAAAATGAAATCGCCAGCCCCATCCCCGCTGGTCCTGTTTGGCGCCTTCGACCGCCACAATTTCGGCGACCTGCTGTTTCCGCATCTGATGACGGCGCTGCTGCCGGAGCGGTCGTTTGAGTTTGCGGGTTTGGCGGCGCGCGATCTGCGAGCTGTTGGCGGGCACCGGGTGAGTGCGCTTGGGGCGCGGCCACTGCCCGCCCGCTTGATCCATGTCGGCGGTGAGCTGCTGACCTGCAGCGCCTGGCAGGCTGCAGTCATGCTGCGCGATCCGGCCGAAGCCGCTGCGGTCATCGCGCGCTACGACGGCGATCCGGTTGCCGCCGCCGGGTGGGCCGCCCGGCAGTTGGGCACTTCGCGGGGCATGCCCTATGTGGTGGGGCGCAGTGCCGTGGCGCCGGGTGGACGCGTGATCTTCAATGCCGTGGGCGGCGTGGAGTGGAATGTCCTGTCTGCCGCGCAGCGCGATGAGGTGAAAACGGCGCTGGGGCAGGCGGACTGGGTCAGCGTGCGCGATCAGGTCACGCAGAAAGTCTTGCGGGCGGAGGGACTCGATTTTCCGCTATGCCCCGACCCGGCCGTGATGGTGGCGGAATGTTTCGGCGAGGTGATCCGGCAACACCAGCAACAGGGCGCGGTACACGCCATGGGGGAGGCTTTTCCGCAGGGCTATCTGGCGTGCCAGTTCAGTGCAGATTTTGCTGACGACGTCAGCCTCGATGCCTTGGCGCAGGGTTTGGCGCGGGTGGCGGCTGACACCGGCCTGGGGCTGGCGCTGTTCCGGGCGGGCGCGGCGCCGTGGCACGACGATCCCGCGCTGTATGAGCGGTTGCTGCGCCGGCTGCCGCCCGGCTCGGCACGACTTTTTCCATCCCTGCATCTGTGGGACATCTGCGCGCTCGTCGCCGCCAGTCGCGGGACGGTCGGCAGCAGCCTGCACGGCCGCATTATCGCGCTGGCCTTCGGCTTGCCGCGGGTCAGCCTGATCCCGCCGCAACAGGGCGGGCGTCCCGACAAGCGGATGGCTTTTGCCGAAACCTGGGAGCCGGAATCCGTCCCCCGCAGCGTGGTGGCCAGCCAGATCGAGTGCGCGGTGATGCAGGCACTGACCGTGCCCGCCAGCGTGTTGCGGGAAAATGCGGCCAGCCTCTGCGCGCACTACCGGCACAGCCAGGCGCAGTGGGTTGGCCTGCTCACGCCATGAATCAGGCCGGCCAGCCGGTCTTGCGCAATAATTGGGGAACCTTACACAGGCTTGAACCCACACCATGCCGATTGCTGCACTGTCGCCCGCTGACCTCCGCCTGACCATCGATCCCCTCGCGCTGGGATTCGCCGACACGTCCGAACTGCAGCAGGAACCGCTGCCGTGGATAGGCCAGGAACGTGCCGAAGCCGCCGCGCGTTTTGGTTTGGAGATGAACCAGCCCGACTACAACCTGTTCGTGCTCGGCGAAGTCGGCAGTGGCCGGTCGTCGCTGCTCAAGCAGGCGATGCGCGTAGTGGCGGCGGGCAAGCGGGTGCCGCCTGATCTCTGTTATCTATACAACTTCGATGCGCCAGAGCGGCCGCTGGCGTTACGCCTGCCCGCTGGCGAAGGGCGGCTGCTGCGCCAGCTGCTGGCGCAGGCGGTGAAGACGCTGCAAAGCGATATCCCGCAGCGGCTGGAAGGGCAGGATTACAAGGTCGAGAGCGAACGCATCGAGCAAGCCTGGAAGGACGACGTGGAGCGGCACTATGCCGCGCTGACTGCATTTGCCGAGGCGCGCAGCTTCTCGCTGCATCGCGACGCCGGACGCATGGTGTTCACCCTCACCGGCAAGAAAGGCCAGGCGCTGACCGAGGACGAAGTGCTGGCGCTGCCGAAAGCGCGCCGGGTCGAGGTGGAACAGGCCGAGCAGGAACTGCGTGCCGAAATCACCCGCTACATCGAAAAAACCCAGCCGCTGGAGCGCGCGATGAACGAGGCGCTGGCGGCGCTGCGGCGGCAGGTGGTGAAGCCCTTGCTGGATCACGAACTGCAGGCGATCCGCAGCGGGCTGAACAAGCAGATCAAGGACGCTGCCAAGCTCAACGCCTGGCTCGATGCGATCGCGCAGGATGTGTTCGACAACCTGGAGTTGTTCCATGGCGGCGATGACGACGCCAATCAGCAGGACGCGCTGCAAAGCGTGCTGGCGCGCTATCACGTCAATCTGGTGGTCGACAACGGCGGCCTCAGCGGCGCGCCGGTGATCGTCGAGGACAACCCCCTCTTCCGCGCGCTGTTCGGCAGCATCGAATACCAGTCCGAGAACGACGTGCTGGTCACCGACTTTTCGCGCATTCGGGCCGGCAGCCTGTTGCAGGCGCACGGCGGTTTTCTGATGCTGCATCTGCGCGACGTGCTGGCCGATCCGCTGGTGTGGGAAAAGCTGCGGCGCTTTTTGCGCAGCGGCCGGTTGCAGATCGAGGAACCGGGGGTGTCGTTTTCGCCGATTGCGACGGTGTCGCTGGTGCCGGAGGCGGTCGATGTCGAGGTCAAGCTGGTGTTGATCGGCTCGCGCGAACAGTATTACGAGCTGCAGGAGGCGGCGCCGGAAATCTCCCGGCATTTTCGCGCCAAGGTGGACTTTGCCGAGAGCTTTGTGGCCAGCGCCGACACCCATCGCGCCTCGTCTATTTTCGTCGCCCACACCTGCCGTGAACATGGCCTGCCGCATTTTTCCGCCGCCGCAGTGGCGCGCCTGCTTGAGGAATCGCACCGCGAGGCGGGCGACCAGACGCGGGAGAGCGCGATTTTCGCGCGCACCGAGGCGCTGCTGATGGAGAGTGCCGCGATTTGCCGCACGCGCGGGCCGGGTCTGGTTGTGGCGGCAGACGTCGAAACAGCATTGCAGGCGCATACCGCGCGCCACGATTATCCGGAGCAGCGCCTGCGCGAGGAAATCGCCAATGGCGATGTGCTGATCGATATGCAGGGCGAGCGGGTGGGGCAGGTCAACGGTCTTACCCAGATCGACCTCGGCGACTACCGCTTCGGCCTGCCGGTGCGGCTGTCCGCGCACACCTACGCGGGCGAAGACGGCCTGCTCAACATTGAGCGCGAGGTGGAGATGTCCGGCCCGATCCACGACAAGGGCGTGTTCATCCTGCAGAACTATCTGGCGGCGCTGTTCGCCCATCTCGCGCCGCTTTCGCTCAATGCGTCGATCGTTTTCGAGCAGCAGTACCACGGTGTGGAAGGCGATTCCGCGTCCTGTGCAGAACTGTATGCGCTGCTGTCGGCATTGTCGGGCTTGCCGCTCAAACAGGGCATCGCCGTGACCGGCGCGGTCAACCAGCATGGCGAAGTGCTGCCGGTGGGCGGCATCAATGAAAAGATCGAGGGCTGGTTCCGCGTGTGCGAGACCGCCGGTCTGGATGGGCGCCAGGGCGTGCTGATCCCGGGGCGCAATCGGCGCCATCTGATGCTGGCGCCGCAGCTGGTGGAGGCAGTTGCCCAGGGACGCTTCCATATCCATACCGCCGAACACGTGTCCGAGGGCATCGAGTTGCTGGCCGGCGTGGCAGCAGGCGAATTGAATGGGGCAGGACACTACCCCCATGACAGCGTGCTGGGACACGCGCAGGATGCCTTGCTGGCATTTCGCCGCGCCTGCCAGATGCAGGAGCACCCCGGCAAAGCACCGCGCTGGCATTTTCGCTCCGGCGACCGTTCTAAACGGCGTTAGCTGTGTAACCCCACCAGGAATTTCTGTGCGCTTGCAAGCGGGCGAACTATATTGAAATCCGTTCAACTGTTTTGCAAGGAGCCGATGATGAACCCACTACATCGCATGGAACGTTTTCTTGATCAGCACATGATCCCGTTCGATTTGATCGCCCATCCCCACACCCATACCAGCGCCGAAACAGCGCGTGCAATCGGCGTGGCCCCCAGCAAAGTGGCCAAGGGCGTTTTGCTTGACGGGATGGATTGCCAGATGGTGGCCATGATTCCCGCCGACCAGGATATTCGCCTGGGCAAGCTGGGACAGGAGCAAGGCATGGAGTTCAGTTTGGCCGACGAAGCCAGCGTGAGCCGCCTGTTCCGGGAGTGCGAGCCCGGCGTGGTGCCGGGCTTGCCGAATGCCTGGGGGGTGGACATGGTGTGGGACGATGCATTGATGGCGCAGCCAGATATTTATCTGGAAGCCGGCGACCACGAGCGTCTGTTGCACATTGAAACCCGCTATTTGCGCGAGGCATTTGGAGATGCGCTGCACTGCCGCTTCAGCCAGCCGCGCGCGCACGGACACGTGCACGCTTGAGCGTGTGGTCATTGAAACGCTGTTCGGTGAGGGCAGGAAAAATCGAATAAGCTAGCGTGTCGCGTTTTCATTTCTGCACGCCATGCCTGACTCCGATCCCTCATCCAATCCGCACCGTTCTATGGGGCGCGGCATGGCGTGGCTGGCCAGCTTGTCGCTGCTGGGCGTGCTGTATCTGTTTTTCGACAGCAATCTGCAGGCGCGCAACAATCCCAATCGCCAATTGCAGGTCGCACCCGGCGCTGAACTGGTGTTGCAGCGCGGCCGCAACGGCCATTATGTGTTTCCCGGCGAGATCAACGGGCGGCCGGTCACTTTCTTGCTCGATACGGGCGCGACGCTGGTGTCGGTGCCGGCGCATCTGGCACATGAGCTTGGGCTGGAGGCGGGTGCATCGCAGCAGTCAATCACGGCCAACGGAACGGTAGTCACGCGGGCCGCGCGAATCGGCATGTTGGCGTTCGGTCCGTTCAAGTTGAGCGATGTGCGCGCCAACCTCAATCCGGGCATGGTGGACGACCAGATTTTGCTGGGCATGAGCGTTTTGAAGCAGCTGGAATTCACTCAGCGCGGCGATACGCTGGTGTTGCGGATGATGGGTAACAAAAAAGAGTTTTGACATCTCGGATTTTTGTGATATTTATACGGCCATCAATTGGATTCAAGCTTTAAATTGCGGTACCTCTGGTAAGCGTTTTCCTTGAAATTCGATCGATAGAGCATGTCGCTCATTTTTTTTTAGATAGATAGGAAACAAGATGGAAACGGGTACTGTTAAGTGGTTTAACGATGCAAAAGGTTTTGGCTTTATTACCCCGGACAACGGCGGTGAAGATCTTTTTGCACACTTCTCTGCAATTAACTCCAACGGCTTCAAATCCCTGCAGGAAAACCAGAAAGTCAGCTTCGAAGTGACGACTGGCCCCAAGGGCAAGCAAGCATCGAACATTCAGGTTGTGTCGTAATTCTTCCGACCTGATGTAAATGAAACCCCGGTTCGCCGGGGTTTTTTTACGTGTGCCCTCTGGGCCGCACCCCGCACTACAACCCGTCGCCTTTTTCGTGAGTGAACCGACATGGCGCTCAAAGCCACCATCTACAAAGCAGACCTGCAAATTGCCGACATGGATCGCCATGTCTACGGCGACTATCCGCTGACCATCGCCCGCCACCCCTCCGAAACCGACGAGCGCATGATGGCGCGCGTGCTGGCCTATGCGCTGTACGCCGAAGAGGGCATCGCCTTCACCAAGGGCTTGTTCGACGTCGATGAGCCGGAAGTGTGGGTGAAGAATCTGGTGGGCGAAATCACCCTGTGGATTGATCTGGGCCAGCCAGACGACGCGCGCATTCGCCGCGCCTGCAGCCGCGCCGATCAGGTGGTGGTGCTGTGTTACGGCACCGGCTGCGAAGTGTGGTGGAAGCTGATCGCCAGCAAGCTCACGCGCTTTACCAATCTGACCGTGCTGCAATTGCCCGCTGCCACCAGCCAGGCGCTGGCCGCACTGGCCGCGCGCAGCATGCGTCTGCAATGCATGGTGCAGGACGGTGAAATCTGGCTCAACAGTGAAACCGAGAGCGTGTCGGTGGCGCTGACGCGCCTGCAGTCACCGCGTTAAGCTTCACCCGACGTGTCACTGGGCGCGAGAAAGCGCTCTTCCAGTTCCTGCAAATTGAGTTCCTGCAAAATCTGCCGCAGGCGCTCATTTGCATTTTTGCGTGGCGTGCCGGTTTGAGTGGCGACGATCAGCTCGTTTTTCATCGAATGTTCCCAGCCGACCAGTTCGGTGACCGTGACCTGGTAGCCATGCGCTTCCAGTTGCAGACAGCGCAGCACGTTGGTGAGCTGGCTGCCGAATTCGCGGGTGTGGATCGGATGGCGCCAGATTTCCGACAGCGGCGTTTTGCCGAACGATTCGTTTTTGTGTTTGCGCAGCACGCTGGCGACCTCGGCTTGGCAGCACGGCACCAGCACGATGTGACGCGCTTGCTTGGCGAGCGCAAACTGGATCGCATCGTCGGTGGCCGTGTTGCAGGCGTGCAGCGCGGTGACGATGTCGATGCGAGACGGCAGCTGTTCGGATTGCGTCGATTCGGCCACCGTGGTGCTGAGGAAGGACATGCGCGGAAAGCCCAGCCGTGCCGCCAGCGCACGCGATTTTTCCACCAGCTCGTCGCGCGTTTCGATGCCGTAAATGTGGCTGCCGGGGCGGTCTTTCAGAAACAGGTCATACAGGATGAACCCCAGATACGACTTGCCCGCACCGTGGTCGGCCAGGCTTAGCGTGTCCTGTCGGGCCAGCACTTCGTCGAGCAGCGGTTCGATGAAATGGCACAGGTGCGTGACCTGCTTCAGCTTGCGGCGGCTGTCCTGGTTGAGCTTGCCGTCGCGCGTCAGGATGTGCAGTTCCTTCAGCAGTTCGATCGACTGGCCGGGGCGCAACACATCAGCCAGCGGGTCGCTGAAGCCCGCCTTTGGTACCGGCGTGGCAGCGTGCTGGGCGCGCTTCATGGCACGCTGACCCGGTGCGGGGTATCGCATCGGGTTGGGGTGTGTGGAGAGTGATTCCGCGTTCGCACTGGTTTTTTCATGGCTGGGATCAAGCGGTGGGAAGGCCAAGGGTATCAAACCCCCCGGCAAGACTGAACTGTTTCGTACTGAAGCTTGCGCGCTGAACCTTGATGGGGCATTTCCGGGATAATGCCGCCTTGCTGAAAGGGTTGTATCGTGTCCGTCGTCAATATTTCCTGTTACAAATTCGTCACCCTGACCGACCGCGAGGCCTTGCGCGCCGGCCTCACTGCGCGTTGCCTGGATCTTGGCCTCAAGGGCACCATCCTGCTCGCGCCCGAGGGCATCAATGTCTTTCTCGCCGGGTCGCGTGAAGCCATCGATACCATCGTCGCCCATCTGCGCGCCGATCCGCGTTTTGCCGACCTGGCGCCCAAGGAAAGCCTCTCCACCGAACCGCCGTTCCACCGGATGCGGGTGCGGCTGAAGCAGGAAATCATCACCATGAAAATGCCGCTGATCCGGCCCGAAGAAGGGCGTGCGCCCTCGGTAGCTGCTGCCACACTGAAGCGATGGCTGGATCGAGGCTGCGACGACGCAGGCCGCCCGGTGGTGATGCTCGACACCCGCAACGACTATGAAGTCGCCGCTGGCACCTTTGATGACGCCGTCGATTATCACATCGGCGTCTTCAGCGAATTTCCGCCGCAGCTCGCCGCGCATCGCGACGACTTCGCCGGCAAAACCGTCGTCTCATTTTGTACCGGCGGCATCCGCTGCGAAAAAGCAGCCATCCACATGAAAGCCATCGGCATCGAGCACGTCTACCAACTCGAAGGCGGCATTCTCAAGTATTTCGAAGAGGTGGGCGGCGTGCATTATCACGGCGACTGTTTTGTGTTCGACGAGCGCGAAGCGGTGAGTGCGGATTTGCAGCCACTGGCGGGGCGGGTGCATCGGTAGGGAGCCATCCAGCTGGCGCCATCGCTGATGATCTCACCGACAATCGCATCACTTGCCAGATTCGCTTCAACCGAGCTCGCGGATCGACTGTATCGGCGGCACTCGCGTGATGTGCCGGGTGGTGAGCCAGCCGCTCATGCCGACCAGCAGTGCGCCGGCCAGCGGCAGCGCAAGCCACAGCCAGGGATGCAGACGCACCGGCAGTTCAAACAGGCGGTCGGCGATCAGTGCCATGGCGATTTCGGCGCAGGCGCTGGCGAGCAGCCCGGCCAATAATCCCAGTGCAAGAAACTCGCTCCACAGCGCCTGGGCCAGATAGGCGCGCTGGGCGCCCAGGGTGCGCAGCAGCACGGCTTCCTGCTGGCGCGCGTCGAGGCTGGCCAGCAGGGTGGCGATGACCACGGCCATGCCAGCGGCGAGCAAGAAACCCAGCAGCAACTGGATGGCGCCGATGATCTGGGCGAACACGGCTTCGATATTGGCGATGAGTTTGTCGAGTGCCAATACCGTGATGCCGGGGAAGGATTTGACGAAACCGGGCAGGGTGCCGCTGGCACTTGCGGGAACGTGGACGCTGGCGATAGAGCTCGCGGGCAAATGATCGAGCTGGCCGGGGGCGAAGATGACG
>JAABQE010000110.1 GCA_011391655.1 Hydrogenophilales bacterium | reverse complement strand
CATGGGCCAGGCTCAAGGCGTCGGTGGCGCCATCGGCAATCGCGTCAATGGCCCCCATTTGCAGGGCCGCTGCCGCATCGATGCTGCGCCCACCCAAAATCAGGTCCAGCGCGTCGAGCAGGCCTTCGGGCCCGCGCCGATCGGTCAGCAGGCGCGGCAGGCGCTGCGTGCCGCCATAGCCCGGCAGCAGACGCAGACGGATTTCGGGCTGGCCAAAGCGGGCATGGCCTTCGGCAACGCGATAATGGCAGGCCAGCGCGAATTCCATGCCGCCGCCCAGCGCCACGCCCTGGATGGCCGCCACGCACGGCTTGCCCATCTGTTCGATCTTGCCGAACGCCAGCTGCGCGTTGGCCGGCAACACGCGGGCTTCTTCGACCGTGTGAATTTCGTCCAGGAACTGCCGAATGTCGGCGCCGGCCACGAAACTGGCGGTGCCGTCACCTGTGAACACCACCGCGGCCACATCATCCCGGCGCGACAGATGTTCGACCACGATGACCAGCTCATCGATGGCGCGTTCGTTGAAGGCGTTGACCGGCGGATTGGTGACGAACACCGTCGCCACCTTCTTGCCGGGCGCCACCACATTGTATTGAATGCGGAAATAGCGATAGCGGTCGAAGATATCCTGATCGGCCGAAAGGCGCTGCTTGCGCTCCCACGCACCGATCACGCGCTTCAGCTCGTCAAGGCTTTCCGGATTTTTCAGCGTGGTGGCGTCACCAATCGGCGTGCCTTCCACCAGCGCGCGCACCATGCGGCGCATATATTTGCCGCTGCGGGTTTCCGGAAACTGGCTCACCGTGAGGAAATCGCCGGGCACAGCCACTGCACCCTTTTCGGTGCGCACCAGATCCGCCAACCGGCGTTCGTCATCCCGGGTGATGATCTGGCCGGGCGCCGGTGTGATGAAGGCCAGCGGCGTCAGCCCCTTTTCGCGGTGCGGCGCGCCAACCACCAGCACGTTGCCCACCGGGCTTTCCGGGTTCAACGCCTTGTCGCGCAGGATGGCGCCTTCGATTTCCTCGGTGCCCATGCGGTGGCCGGACACGTTGATCACGTCATCCGAACGGCCATGCAGCGAAAAGCCGTCATCATCACCCTGCACGGCGAAATCGCCCTGCGTGTAAGCCCAGACGCCTTGCCAGCGGCCCCAATAGCCATCGCGCCAGCGATCCGCATCCCCAGCCCAGCCGCTTGCAACAACGCCATTTTCCACGCGGAAATTTTCAGCATCGCCCCAAACGGTGCGCGCCAGATAGGGATAGGGGGCGGCGATGATGATCTCGCCCTTTTCATCCTTGCCGGCGCGGCGCCAATTGACACCATCTGTGCCGCTGCGGCTCAGCAACGCGGTCGCGCCGCGATCACCGGCTTCATCTTCAACCCAGACGTCGCCGACGATCCACGGCAGCGGGAAGGTGCGCGCATCTGCGGCCAGCGGGAAATCGCCATTGCCATAGAAATGCGTCCAGGCGATCCCACCATGCTCGGTCGCCCAATAGCTGTTGATATATTGCGGCGTGATGTGATCCATGCCGAAGGCCTGCACCGGCGGCGAGCAAGGCTCGGCGCAGAAGGTAGCGACGCGCAGCTTCGACAGGTCGTAGGCTTCGATATCCTTCAAATTCTGCGGATCGGTCATCACCGCCTTCAGGAAGGTGACGCCGGCCTTGAAGATCGTCACCCCATGGCGTTCGATCATGGCAGCAAAGCGCCCGGCGTGCGGGAACACGGGTGAGCCTTCGGCCAGAACCGTCGTGACGCGGGACAGCAGCGACGCGGCAATCATATAGCTTTGGCCGGTGATCCAACCCGGATCGGCCACCACGAACATCACGTCGCCCGGACGCGCATCGAAAGCGACCTTCATCGTTTCCATGATGCCGCTGGCATAGCCGCCATGGACGTGAACAACGCCCTTGGGTTTGCCAGTGGAGCCGGACGTGTAGATGAAAAATAGCGGAAATTCGGCATCCACTGGCAGAGGCCGCGACGCAGCCCAGATGGCGCGGACAAACGCCTGATCATCCAGCGCGTGCAGCGCCTCTTCATCGGGCAAGCCGGCGGCAGCCAGGATTTCGGCCAGCGCCGCGTTGGTCAGATCATGGCCCCACACGTCACGGTCACGCCAGACAATGTCGGGCACCTGCACATGGGTGGCGACAATCACGGCTTCCACGCGTGGCGGCGTCGCCACCAACGCTTCGGCAATGGCGATGCGGATGCGGGCAGATTGAGCCGCATCAACCAGCGCGTCCTTGCCCAGTTCGGCCAGCGCACGGCCCAGGCCGCGCATCACATCGCCGCGTTCGACCGTCACTTCGCCCTTCAGGGCCGCCGTGACGATTGCCGCCATCGCCGTGCGCGTGTCGGCCGACAGACCCAGATCTTCGCCGGCCAACCGTTCCTCCAGCAGGCGCAGTGCCACAGCAACCGGCACATAATTGTCGAGCGCAGGATCGGTGTAAGCCGTCTTGAACGGCACCACCTGCGCGTTGCGGTAGCCGCCATCAGCCGTGATGACGATGCGCGCGCCGGCATCGTGGATCCGATCCGACAGCGTCTTGTCCGAAAAGCCACCGAACACCGGGGTGTAAATCACACCGATGCGCTTGGCGGCCTCCGTCCAATAAAGCTGGGCCGGAATGTTCGGCATATTCAGTGCAATGCGGTCGCCAGCCTTGAGGCCCAATCGCTGCAACGCCACGGCACACTTGGCAGCTTCCAGCAACAACTGGCGGCGCGAGACGGTCAAGCAATCCACCGGTGCGCCGCGGCCCTGTTCGGCGGCCAGGTCCCAGCGGTCACCTTCAAAGATGAAGGCGGCTTCGGTGCCGTGGCCCGCCAGCACGTGGCGATCCAGTTCATTGAAGGCGGCATTGGTGCGGCCACCTTCGAACCAACGGAAGTTGGGCGCATCATCCGCGTTGAAGGCCCGCGTCCACGGCAGGCCACCGTCCCTGCTGCGCGATACCGGTGCGGCGGTTTCGGCGTCCCAGCCCTGCCAGGTGCCGTCGTCTGCGCGGCTCACCCACGCCGGGCGACCATCAACGTCCATCAACCAGTGCAGGTTGCGCGCCGCGATTTCACCATGAAATGCACCCGGATCGGCCAGCACGGCCGCACGCATGGCATCCCAATCGGCGCGGTTGCGCACCGGATTGATCTGCGGCCGGGGGACCGGCGGACGCATCGGAGCGGCGGGATCGTACATCGTGGCTCTGCCCTTCATTCTGTTCGGAGGACGGCGCCAAAGCCACGCCCAGCGGACAGGAACAATTTCTATTAGCCGCGCTTAAGGTAAGATTATGTCCGCGCCAAGTGCGCAACAGCAATTTTTGAACCGTGCGACATATTGCCCACAGCCTCTCTAGGCGGCTTCAAAAAGCGTTGCGAGGCAGCAGCACGGCACCAACCGTGCGGAGCAGGATGTAGAGATCGAACCCGATCGACCAATTTTCGATGTAATAAAGGTCGTGCTCGACTCGTTTGACAATCTTGTCTTCGGTGTCGGTCTCGCCGCGCCAGCCATTCACCTGCGCCCAGCCGGTGATGCCAGGCTTCACCTTGTGACGGGCGGCATAGCTTTGCACCACGTCCGAAAACAGCTTGCCGGCCGCGCGCGTTGACGGTGCGTGCGGGCGGGGGCCCACCAGGCTCATGTCGCCCTGCAGTACATTCAGCAACTGGGGCAGTTCATCCAGACTGGTGCGGCGCAGGATACGACCAACACGTGTGATGCGCGGATCATCGCGGCCAGCCTGGTTGATATCCTTGTACTCCAGACGGTCGTGATACATCGTCCGGAACTTGTAGCAGCGGAACGGCTGGTTGTTGAAACCCTCGCGCGGTTGCCGAAACAGGATGGGGCCAGTCGAATCCAGTTTCACCGCCAGCGCAACCAACAGCAACACCGGCCAGATGAACAACAGGATCAATCCAGCCAGCAGCTTGTCTTCGATCGTCTTGGCGATGCCTGACAGCCCCGAGATCGGCCGTTCGAACAATGTCATCACCGGCAGATCGCCCAGGATCACCACCGGCCGATGCGCGAAGGTGAACGTCACCAGATCAGGCGCCAGCCGCAGCTTGACCGGCGTTTGCGCCAACGCCTCCACCAGCCTCTGGAGCCGCTTTTCCGCCGCCCATGGCAAGGCCAGGACCACTTGATCGATCAAACCGGCGCGGATCATGTCCACAAGCGCATCGAAATTGCCCAGCACCGGTACACCCGCAACGTCTGGCGGCAGGCGATCCGGCTGTCGGTCATCGAACACGCCGACAAGTGTGATGGTCAGCCGGTCACTGTTGAGCACATATTCAGCAAAGCGCTGTGCCTGAGGACCAGTGCCAAAGATCGCCACCCGTTCATTGAACGTGCCACGCCGTTTCAGCCTGCGAACCCACAAGGTGGCAGCGGCACGCGTCGCAAGCAACGCGACGGTCCCGCCTGCAAACCACAATATGGCCCACCCGCGCGAAATTTCTTCCGACGTTTTCAACAGGAAGCCCATGGTGGTGAGAAACAGCGCGGTCATCACCCAAGCCATCAGCACGCGGCGCCAACCCTCGCGGAGCGAGAATTGGGCCTCCACATCGTAGGCGCCCAGGCTTTCGGCCATGATGGCAAAGGCCAGGCTGGCGATCAGCGTGACCCGGCTGTGGAGTTCAACAAAACTGCCGAGTTCGATCGGCACGGCATTGACCAGCCACAGGCCAAAGCCGCCGACCGCCAGAAACTCGGCCAGCCGCATCAGCAGCACCGCCAGACTCAGGGGGACGCCGGGCCCGCTTGATGCTTCAGCACCCACGGGCTTGATCGCTTGCTGGCGGTTCACGCCCCCATCTCCCGCTCGGCCCTATGAATATTGCACCAAAGATGCGCAAACATCGTGGCAAGCCGCCCGTAACTTGTTATAGGATCGCGTGCGAGGGAGAGTGTTGCATGGAAACGCCTTATGACTGGCTGACGGTGATGACGTTCGCCGGTCTGATTGTTCTGTTCCTGCAGCGCAGTCAGGGGGAACCGCGAGACCATCTCTGGCAATATCTGGTGGCGGCACTTGGCTGCGCGTTCACCAATTATCTTGGCAACGAAGCCATCAAATCCGGTGAAATGCTGCTGCACGCCGGCGCAATCGCGCTGTTCGGTGCAACCATCGCCTTCATTTGGCGCGTGCTGCAGCCGTTCGGCCAGAACTGAGCCGGCCCCTGCAATCTCGGGCAGCCAGGCTGCCCGGCTGACCCGCGGCGCGATCATGCCAATCGCGCCGCATATTTGCGCCCGATCAGCGCCGGCCGATCAATGGCTGGCACCGAGCTGACAAGCAGACGAGCAAATTCTGACAGCTGGTCGAGAACCTTTGCATCCGGCGGCACCGCACAGCTCATGCGCACCAATATGCCGTCAGCAATGTAGCCGTCCCATTGCTGGCGCAGCTTCACCATCCGCTGCTCCGTACCATTGGTTGGCAGATCATCGCCAACACGTGTCCAATAACTGATGGTTTCCGTGCGTGATTCCGAACGAGCCACCAACTGCCGCGCGGGCAGCGCCACACCGCGTCCCATCATCAACGGTCGCTGTACGGTTTCCGAAATATCGAAACCCACGGCGGAATAGCAGACTTCGGGCCGGTGAAGTTGCAACAGGTCATTCTGAACTGGCCCATAGGCAATCACCAAAATCACCGGCAGCCGGTCCTGCGCGTAATATATCCTGCTCAATACCTCGCCGTAGATCTTGGCTGACAGGCTGCCTTCTGTCCGTGGCAGCACGATGCCCGGGCTGGGCACGTGGGTCCACAACCCGATCTTTTGGGGCACCATCTGTTCCAGCTCATGCCCTTCAGGCATCAACACCAGACGATCGCGCGGCACCAGGGCAGCCGCCGTGCCTGCACTGGCCAGCAGCGCCCCCCCCATAAGAACGTCGCGTCGGCTTGGCACGCTCATGTTGCATCTCCTGCACGGGCCAGCCGGCGCCGAAGCGGCGTCGCAGCCCAATCAAGCGCAAAAATGAGAAGCAAGGCCGAAACAAAGGTCACCATGCCGGCGAAGTTGTGCAGATATCCCTGCGCCATGGCATTGCCGAAGTGATAGGTTATCAACACCAGTGCCGCGACGCGCACACAATTTGCGGCAATCGCGATGGGGATCACCATTGCCAACAGCAGTGCGGAATAGACCGGGTTCGATCCGCGCAGAAGATAAACATAAAACAGGCCAATTGCAGACAGGCTGACGAGCGAATTCAGGCCAGCGCAGGCATCCTCAACCAGCAACTGATAGGAGCCGATATAAAGTGTGACCCCCATCCGGCCGACAGGATATCCGACCGCAGCAAGGCTGTCAGTCACGATGGCCGAAACCAGTTCCTTCAACGGCAGGGTGATGCTGTCGAGAAACCAGCCCGGCAGTGGGATCACAAAGCCCAGATACAGGATCGGGAACCACAGCAGCTTCAGCGCCGGCGTTCCCAGATATTGGTGCGCAACAGCCACCATGGCGAGCAGCAAGGCTGCGGCTTCAATGCTGATGAATTCAAACGCCCGGCCCGCCCCATAGAGCGGCAAGGCCACCGCAAGCAGCAGGATTGTCACCAGCGGACTGCCCGGTTGCTCCACAGCGGCAATTTCCGCTTGGCGTCGCCAGACAAGCCAGAGTCCAGTGACAAGCACGATGATGCCGTGCACACCGGATTCTTCCTGCCAAGGGCCCTGCGCCAAAGCCACCAACGTCGGAAACGCCATTGCGGCAAGGCCCAGCCACATTGGCCAGTGCCGCAGCAGCAGCGCCTTGAGATCACCGCCTGTCGGAGCAGCAATATTGGTCATGCCGGCTGGATCGGGCATCAGAATTCGTTCAAAACTGCTCCCACCACGGCACAACGGGCAGCAGCCAGCTGGTTGGTGAGCGTATTGATGTCACGGTAATAGCTGTCATTGGTGCGCCCCACGAGCAGGGCATAGCCTGCGGCACCACCAACGTTCAGCGCGTCGGCGTTGGTATTGGCGGCCGGCGTATCGAAAATCACGAGATCATATTCACGCAGCAGCGTGTTGACCCCGTCGCGGAAGCGGTTGCCCGACAGAAGTTCCTGTGGGCGGCTGGTCGGCGGGCCTGCAGTGATCAGGGCCAAGCCGGGGACCACGTTGGCGTTCACCACCCGTTCAGGCCTTGCGACCTGCATGGTCAGGAAGCTCGACAGACCGGGGGCGTTGGGATCAACGCCAAAGATCTGATCCTGCCGCGGCGATCGCATGTTGGCGTCCACCAGCAGGATCTTGAAACCGACCTGGCTGAGTGAGACCGCCAGATTGGCCGCGACAAAGGAGCAGCCATGCCCATCGGCAGCAGCCACGACCGCCAGACCGCGCCGACCATTCTTGATGTGCTGGGCGATAATCTGCGTCCGCAGCATACGTACGGTTTCAGCCCGCACCGATCCTGGATCGGACAGCGCAACAAGCTCCTCCGACACGGGCCGACGCGCGACGTTCTGCAACGCCATGCTGTTGATCAGCTGTTCGCGCGCGCGATCCAGTTCATCCGTCGTGATGAAACCCAGTTCAAGCGCCGCCTGATCGAAATCGAGGCCGCGTGTTGCCGCGTGTCCAATCACCCGGGCAACCTGATCTTCGCTCAGATGGCCCATCCGGACCAGCACATCGCGAATGGGCGCATCAAACCGATCACTGCCGTCGACACCGCCAGCGACGACCGACGCAGCGACGGAATCACCGACCTGATCTTCTATGATGTCCGGTGCGCTGTCAGGCTGCACTTCTGGCTCGGGAGCCACGCTGTCGCTGTTGTTCATTGCATCCATGCTCATTGCGCCGGCTGCCAGCCGACTTGATTGGTTTTACCGCGGGTCAGGATGCGCTTGATCACCTGCTGCCATTCGGGCCGCTTGCGGTCTGCGATGACCGCAAACACCGGAACGCGCGAGGCAAGGCTGAGATCTTCAGCGCCGCGCACACGGCGGTTCAGAAGCTCGACCAACAGGCTCATCACCAGGCCCAGGGCGAGGCCTGCGCCGGCCGCAAGCCCGAAAATCAGCGGCCAGTTCGGGAAGGACGGCTTGTTCGTGACCGTTGCGTCACCCAGCACGATAAGGCCGGAGTCAGCGACGTTGGACTCAAGCTGAAGTTCGCTGGTGCGCTTTGCTGCCTGTTCATACTGCTGACGACGCAACTGCACTTCGCTGACCAATTGGTTCAGCTTGTCCAGCTTCTCCTTCATGGCGAACACCTTGGAACGCTGCGCTTCATAATCGCTTTCCAGCTGCGCAATGCCACTGCGGGATGCCCCCAGCTGCATCGCACCGGCCTGTCGAGCGACGGCCTGCTCGCGTCCCAGCTGCCGTTCCAGCTGCCCACGGCGCGACAGCATGGCGATGTAGGTCGGATGCTGAACACCAAGACGCTCGGATGCCTGCTCGATCTGATCGTTCAACGTGGCAAGCTGAACCTTCAGCGTCTCCACCACGGTCGACGTAGTGGATTGGCGCATGGCTTCGAATTGCTGAACAGACTGGCCACTGCGCGCGGCGGTAAGGGCCGCCTGCAAGCTGGCCAACTTGACGGACTCCGCTTCACCGGCGGATGTCATGACGATGCCGTTATCCTGTTCGAATTTCGTCTTGGTTGCTTCGGCCGCTTCCAACGCCTTCAGCGCGCGTCCAGCCTGCTCACGATACCATTCAGCCGTCCGCCCAGCCGTGTCGGTCCGCAGGCGCAGGCTGTTGTCGATATAGGCATCGCGCAGAGCATTGACCGTGCGGCGGGCGATTTCGGGGTTTGGCGCTTCGTACGAAATCGCCAGAATGTTGCTGCCTTCGACCAGGTTCACCTGCACGCTGGCGACGATCCGATCCGACAGCCAACGGCGGAAATCACCGAAACCACCGGTCTCGCTTTGCCATGCTGCCTGCAGCTGCGGATTGTTGGCCATGCCAAGCCGGTCCACCGCTTCACCGGCGATGCGATAATCCTTGATCAACTCCAGCTGCGTCCGTGTGAACGTGCGAAGGCCAGCAACGTTCATCATCGCTCCCGTCACAGGATCGGGCTTGAAATTGTCCATCATGACACGTGCCGTCGCCGGGTAGCGTGCAGGCAAGATCAAACCAACCCCCACAGCGACCACCAGACACAGGCCCAAGCAGCCAAGAAGGATGAGGCGGCGCGCGATCAGAATACGCAACAATTGAATCAGGCTCATAGTTCACCGCCGGCGATGCCGGTTCCTCTCATTCGTTTCACAGTCGTGCCGAATCGACAGGGTTTCCCTGCGATCAGAACAACCGCTCCTTGATTATGATAACGTCGCCATTCTGAATTTTCTGCGAAGGGTCGGCATCAATTTCCTTGCCGGTGCTGGCACGCACCAACCCGACCTTGTCAGCCTTGCCTGACGGGGTGACGCCGCCTGCCAGACCAATCGCCTGACGCACCGTCATTCCAGGAAGAATGGCCTTCATGCCCGGCGAATTGATCTGACCGTAGATAAAGAAGGTTTCCGCCTGCGGGACAAACAGCGTGTCGCCGGGCTCCAGCAACGGATCGGCCTCGGCGCCGCCGCGCACCAACTGCTCCACGTCAAGCTTGCGCTCGGTCTGGCCCTGTCGCCGCAAATATACAAATGTCGCGCCATCGCCCCTCACCCATCCTGCCTTCAGCAAGGCTTCCAGAGCATGATACGGACGGTCCAGCGGAACGATGCCGGGCGACGAAACGCTGCCCGCCACATTCACCGATCGCGAGACATAGGCCCCCACCTCGATGTTGACCAAAGGCTGCTTGAGGTAACCGCCGGACACCAGTTTATCGGTAATCTGCTTGGCGAGGGTGATGTTGGTCTGCCCTTCCGCCTGCACGATCCCGATCAGCGGCATCACGATTGAGCCATCCGCCTTCACACGCGTGGTGACGTTGAACTCGCTCTGGCCGTAGACGATCACCTGCACGGTATCATCCGGACCAAGAACATAACCCTTCGGGCTGCTGACCGTCTGGGCAGCAGCATATTGGGCCACTCCGGTGCTGGCCAAAGCCAGCGCGATGGCTGCGGTTGCCGCTATAGATTTCATCGTTGTCCTCTTCCGAACTGAACGCCAAGGTTGAGACCGACACCCGTCGATGAAAAATTCAAAATGGCAGGGTTGGATTTCCGGCGATTGTGGGCGATGTCGAAGGTCAGACGAAGTCGCTGACCCAGGCGAGCGCCAATCTGGCCGTAAAAACGGTCCAGCGTATCCGCAACGCGGACGAAGGGATCCAGCGAAGACGCAAAGCCGCCACGATAGTTATTTTCTCTCCGCGAGGCACCGACTGCAACGGAATAACGCTGATTCAATCGATAATTGACCACAGCAGAATAGTTGGTCGCCACGGAGAATTGCGCTCCGACATTGGGGTTGGCGAATGTGCTGCGATTGGCTGAGAAGGACACGTCGAGGCGCGGAGAAAGGTTCAGATCCAGTGCTGCATCAAAACCAGCACCTTTGAAACCTTCGCGGGGCACCAACTGCGGCACGTTGTCAATCAAGACCAACTGCTCGTCCGTACCTGGCTGGCTGTTGATGTAGGAAACGCCCAGCCCGACATTGATCTTGCTGCCAAACGAGCGGGTGTAACCAAAACGGACATTGCGCTGGGTCAGACTGTCTTCCACGAGTCCGTCCGCTGTCACCACAAGACGTCCCGGCATCTGCGAGTCGCTACTCGACCCGCTCAACGAGAATTGGCCCAATCCTGCGCTACCAAAGCTGAGGCCCAGAGAATAGCTCGTGGTGCTGACGTTGAAGGCGGTGCCCTGACCCACTTCGGTCTTGAATTCCTGCTTGGACACCGAACCGTTCACCCCGATCGCGCCGCTGATGCGACAATTGGCACTCAGTCCAAGTCGGGTGCTATCCTGCTGAAGCGAACCAAAGGCCACCGCCTCGCTCTGGAATACCAGCGACCGCTGCCAACTGCCGCCCAACTGCCCGCTGCATCTCGACAGACGATAATCGAGCCCGGCGCCAAGCTGATAACGGTTACGGTCGCGCAGATTTGGCGCGCTGAAGAACATATCGCGCGCCAACGTGCCTTCCACGTACAGGCCCTGCTGCCCCAACCCTATGCCATATCTCCCGTCGACCTGGGGACGAATGCGGTAACCGGCGTCAGGCAGATTCTGCCGGCCCAGATTGCTTTCGTAACGGCTGGACACGTTGAAACCGAACTGCAGACCACGTCCGGGATAACCCGCAACCCCGCCAACGCCGCCAGCGTTGCGAATAGGCGCATCATCATTGTCGCGCATCGCCGGCAGACCCGATTGTTGGGCTGCTGCCGGCAATGCAACGGCTTGCGCAAAGGTCAAGGACAGGAACAAGCCAAGCGGCACCCCCGTTCCAGTCAGCCCTGCTGCTGTCCGCAACTTCATCAAACCTGTATCCCCAATCCACCATCTGGCGTTGCAGAGAGGCAAAAAACTGCCCGCCTTCCACACCATTTGCGCATAATTGCTACACTGAGATGGCAGGTGCGGCAACCATCCACCCCGGCTTCATGGGCTTTTTTGGGCAGTTCGGCTGATTTGATGCCGTTTTGCCACTCGCTTCCGGGCGCACTTCGTGGCACACCCGCCGCAACATGCAGCCGCTAGCGGTCGTATATCGCATGTGGTTGCGACGCGTATAGACGAGGACAGGGATGCAGATGATCTGGAAGCGCAGGACGCGGGGGGACGCGGACGAGCCGACAATTGTGGCCCCGGCCGAATTCTTCGAACCGCCGATGGAGATGGCAATGACGCCCGAACAGGCGCCAGTGGCAAATAATTTTGCTTGGAACTCGCCAGTATCACCGGCCGAGCCGGGTCCGATGCTGCCGCGTTTCATTGCCAGCGCGTCGGACGACGTGGAAACAGACAGCAACAATGACGGCGCACGTCGCCGTCTTGCCCTGCGCGACGCCCTCGGCGCGTCACAGCCAGTTGTCGCCCGCGAAACCTTCGCCGGTCGACGCGATGCGATGTCGGCGCTGATCAATGCTGTGGAAGAACAGCGCGTTCACGTGGTCGTCTATGGTGAGCGCGGGATCGGCAAGACCAGCCTGGCCCACGTTTTTGCCGAAACTGCACGCGAAGCCCGTTATCACGTGATCTATGCCAGTTGCGGCACTGCGGCGAATTTCCCGGACATGTTCCGCTCCGTGCTGGCGCGCATTCCGCGCCTCTATCACGCGTCTGTCCTTCCGAATTCGCCTGAAGGCGAAAAGGCCGGCACCTTCGAAACCATGCTGCCGGAGGGCCCGTTTGGCGCGCGCGAGCTGGCCGAAGTCCTGTCTGGCGTCGTCGGCACGCGCGTGATTGTCATCCTCGACGAATATGACCGCGTCGTCGATGTGAACTTCCGCCGCGAAGTCGCCGAGTTGATCAAGAATTTGTCGGACCGCGCCGCGCGTGTGCAGCTGGTGATCACCGGCGTGGCCCTGAACCTCGACGAGTTGATCGGTTACGCACCGTCGATCCGCCGCAACATTGCCGGCCTGCCGATGACGCCTCTCGCCCCCAGCGAAGTGCGCGATCTGCTGCGCATGGGTGAAGTCGCTGCCGAGATCACCTACAGCAAGGACGCGCTGACGCTCATCACCCGCATGGCCGGCGGGTCGCCGTATCTCGTCCGGTTGCTGGGTCACCAGGCCGGCCTGACCGCACTCACCGCAAAGCGTGACGAAGTCAGCTATGCCGACGCGCGCACCGCGGTGGAAAAGGTCATCGCCGATTGGCAGGCCAGCCTGCCGCGCCGCGTCCAGGCCAATCTGGTTCGCGAAGAAGCCCGCACGCACTGGTCGCTGCTGATTGCCGCGGCGCGCGCTGGCAGCACGGCCGATGGCTGGTTCACCATCGATGACGTTTATGCCGAAATGGGCGGCGGCGTTACGCCGATCAGCATCGAGCGCGATCTCAAGCTGTTCGTCAATTCGGTTGACCTGCTGGAACGGCGCGAAGGTCATGGTGATCCGCAATTCCGTTTCAGCTATCCGGGCGTCGCGGCGCTCCTGACAATGTCGGCCGCCATGGCAAAACTGGCGGCCTGAATTCAGGAGGCCGTTGGCCATGGTCAATGAGCCTGCCGCTTTGCCAGGCCCACGTGTTTCGGTGATCATCCCGCATTTCAACATGCCGGATGCGCTGGATCGTTGCCTGAAGTCCGTGACGGCACAGCAACTGGACGGCGATTTCGAGATCATCGTAGTCGATAACGGGTCGCGAGTGCTGCCGGATGCCGTGCTGGCGCGCTATCCGGGCG
>JAABQE010000109.1 GCA_011391655.1 Hydrogenophilales bacterium | reverse complement strand
CATCAGGATTCCCCCATGCGTCTAGGCACCCCGCTCTCGCCCTCCGCCACCCGCGTCATGCTGCTAGGCGCAGGCGAACTCGGCAAGGAAGTCATCATCGCCCTGCAGCGCCTGGGCGTCGAAGTCATCGCAGTAGACCGCTACCCCAACGCCCCCGGCCATCAGGTCGCGCACCGCGCGCATGTGATCGACATGAGCAACGGCAAAGCCTTGCGCGCACTGATCGAAGCAGAAAAACCGCACCTGGTGGTCCCTGAAATCGAGGCTATCGCCACCGAAACCCTGCTGGAAATCGAGGCCGCCGGGCTGGCAACGGTCATTCCCACCGCGCGCGCCACCAACCTGACCATGAACCGCGAGGGAATCCGCCGGCTGGCCGCCGAAACGCTGGGGTTGCCCACCTCGCCCTATGTGTTTGCCGACAGCCTGGCCGAGATGAGTGCCGCTGCCGAGAAGCTGGGCTATCCGGTGATCGTCAAGCCGGTGATGTCTTCGTCCGGCAAGGGGCAGTCGCGCGTGGATGACGCCAGCCAGCTCGGCGCCGCCTGGGATTACGCCTCCGCGGGCGGACGGGTCAACAAGGGGGGCGCCATCGTCGAGGGGGTGATCGACTTCGATTACGAAATCACGCTGCTGACCGTACGCGCATTGGGTACGTCGGGCGAAATCGAAACGCATTTTTGCGAGCCCATCGGCCACGTGCAGGTAAAAGGTGATTACGTCGAATCGTGGCAGCCGCAGCCGATGTCACATGCTGCGCTGCAGCGTGCACAGGAAATAGCTACCGCCGTCACCGGCAACCTCGGCGGACGCGGTCTGTTCGGCGTGGAGCTATTCGTCAAAGGCGATACCGTGTGGTTCTCCGAAGTCAGCCCGCGCCCGCACGACACCGGCATGGTAACCATGACCACCCAGCGGCAAAACGAATTCGAGCTGCACGCCCGCGCCATTCTTGGCCTGCCGGTCGATGTCAGCCTGCGCGAACCCGGCGCATCGGCGGTGATCTACGGCGGCATGGACGCGGCCGGCATCGCATTTGACGGCGTAGCCGAGGCGCTTGCTGCGCCAAACGTCGACATCCGGCTGTTCGGCAAACCTGAAAGCTTCACCCGCCGCCGCATGGGGGTGGCGCTCGCTACTGCGGCCACGACCGATGCCGCGCGTGAATGCGCCCAAGCCGCAGCGGCATGCATCAAACCAGTGAAGACCTGATTCATTAAAATAGCGTCATGCAAACCCATTACGAACGCATTGGCGGCAGCGACATCATCCGGCAACTGGTTGACCGCTTTTACGACCTGATGGATGAAGACCCGGATTATTACGGCATCCGCAAGCTGCACCCAGCAGACCTCACCGAATCGCGCAACAAGCTGGCGTGGTTTTTAAATGGCTGGCTGGGCGGGCCGCCGGATTATGTCGACCGCTTCGGCCATCCTTTCCTGCGCCGCCGCCATCTGCCGTTTGCAGTGGGCGTGACCGAACGTGACCAATGGATGGGCTGCATGATCCGCGCCATGCAGGACGTGGGCCTGGATGCAGCGATGCAGCAGGAACTGGCCGATGCATTTTTCCAGACCGCCGACTTCATGCGCAACCAGCCCGAATGAAACGGCTGCTTGCCTGGAGTGGGCTGGTTGTCCTGCTGGCTGCGTTCACCGTCCTGCCCTGGCTGATGCTGGACGAGGCACCGGCGATTGAGCCGCCAGCCGCGTTTCATCGTTCGGATCTGGCCGGGATTAAATCGCTGTTCCAGAAACACGACCCGCGCCGGCAGACGCCCGACATGCTGCACAGCATCCAGCTCGACGAAGCCGAACTCAATCGCGTACTCAATTACGCGGTTGAACTGCCCCGTATCAGCGGCATTTCCGCCGAACTCACGCCTGGCCTGGCGACACTGAGCGCCACCTTGACCGTGCCCGCCAATCCGTTCGGCCGTTATCTGAACGTCACCGCCGAAGTCGCCGAAGCCCCCGACGGCATCCAGATACAAAGCCTGCAACTCGGCAGCCTGCCCTTGCCGGGCGCGCTGGCCAACTGGGCCGCACGACTGTTTCACCGCCTGCTCCGCCAGGATCAAACCTATGCCGCGATGTCCGATGCGTTTTCCCGGGTGGATTTTGCCGAGAACCAGGCCACGCTGGATTACCGCTGGCATCCCGAACTGCTGGCCCAACTCGAGCGCAAAAGCGTCGAACTCCTGATTCCGCCGGAAGATCAGGCGCGCATGCTGGCCTATGCCGAGCAGTTGCAAACCTTGCTGAAACCCTACCCGCATGGCAGCACGGTTCCACTGGTGCAGATTGTTGCGCCGCTGTTTACGCAAGCTCTCCAGGCCGGTGGCGACCCGCGCATCGAAAACCGCGCGGCACTCACCGCCCTTGCCGCCTATCTCGGCGGGGTGAGCCTGCCCAAGCTGCTGGAAGGCGGCGGCCGCTCGATTTACCGCGCGCCGCCCGTGCTGCTGTCTCTTTATGGACGCCGCGACCTTGCCGAGCATTTCACTATTTCGGCCGCACTGACGATCAATGGCGGCAGCCGTCTGGCCAATGCCATTGGGTTGTTCAAGGAAGAAGAGGATGCCGGCAAAGGGTCCGGCTTCAGCTTCACTGACCTGGCTGCCGATCGCGCCGGTGTCCGGCTGGGCGAACGGGCCACCGGAGACGCGGCAGCACGTGTCCGCCAGCATCTGGCCGCTGCCCGCACCGATGCCGATCTGCTGCCGGATTTTCGAAACCTGCCGGAATTCATGCCGCAGGCCGAATTCGACCGCCGCTTTGGGCCGGTCGGCAGCGCGCGCTATCAACGCGTCATCGAACATATCGACTCCCTTTTGGGCGCCCATCCGCTAACGCAATAAGAAGTCAAATAAGCCTGTTATAATGCTGGGTTTCCTGCAATCCGGCCGTCATCATGTCCCGCAAACTCCGTAATATCGCCATCATCGCGCACGTCGACCATGGCAAAACCACACTGGTCGACCAGCTTCTCAAGCAGTCCGGCACCTTCCGCGAAAACCAGGCAGTTGACGAGCGGGTAATGGACTCGAACGATCTGGAAAAAGAACGCGGCATCACCATTCTGGCCAAGAACACCGCCATTACGTACGGTGAATACCACATCAACATCGTTGACACCCCGGGCCACGCCGACTTCGGCGGCGAAGTCGAGCGTGTGCTCGGCATGGTCGATGGCGTGGTGCTGCTGGTTGATGCAGTCGAAGGCCCGATGCCGCAGACGCGTTTTGTGACCAAAAAAGCGCTGGCTCTCGGCCTCAAGCCGATTGTTGTGATCAAC
>JAABQE010000108.1 GCA_011391655.1 Hydrogenophilales bacterium | reverse complement strand
GAAGTCACCGCGCAAAAGCGCGAAACCCTGGTGATGCAACGGCGCAACCTGTTCCTGCAGACGATTGCGGCGGTGAACGAGATGCTGATGGCGGAGCTGCCCGAGCAGGAGCTGATGTTGCGCATCTGCCAGGAGCTGATCAAGGATGGGCTGTTCCGCATGGCCTGGATCGGCATGATCGATGCAGACGGGGTGAGGGTGCGCCCGGTAGCCGAAGCTGGCTTTGTTCAGGATTATCTGGCCGGGGCGGATATCCATTGCGACGACTCGCCGAAGGGACACGGACCCACCGGTACCGCCATCCGCTCGGGCGCCACGGTGATCAACGACGACACGGAAACCAACCAGCAGTTTGCGCCATGGCGGGAACGCGCGCGGATCCATGGCTATCGTTCAACGGCGGCGACGCCGTTGCGGGTGCATGGCGGGATAGTCGGCACACTCAATGTATATGCCGCCGAGCCACATGCGTTCGGGCCGGAGAAGGTAATGCTGCTGGAGAAGCTGGCCACCGATCTGGGACTGGCCTTCGGTCATCGCGAATCGCTGGCTGCCCTGCGCGACAGCGAGGAACGATTCCGCTTGCTGCTGGACGCCTCGCCCGAGGCCGTCTTCGGGGTGGATACCCAGGGTGTCTGCACCTTCGTGAACCCGGCCTGCCTCAACATGCTGGGCTACACGCAGGCGGAGCTGCTCGGCAAGAGCATGCATCCGCTCATCCATCACTCTTACCCGGACGGCCGGCCTTATCCCAAGGAAGCCTGCCACGTTCGCTGCGCTACCCTGGCAGGCAAGACCACCCATGTCGACACCGAGGTGCACTGGCGCAAGGATGGCACCAGCTTTCCGGTGGAATACTGGTCTCACCCGATTTTCCGGGATGGCGAACTGGTGGGCGCCGTGGTCAACTTTGTCGATATCAGCGAGCGCAAGCGCATGGAGCAGGCGCTGCGGGGGAGCGAGGAACGCTACCGGCTGATTTCCAGCGTGGCCACTGATCTGCTGTATTCGTGTGTGCAGACGGGGGCCGGGTTTTTTGCAGTCGACTGGGCGACCGCCTCAGTCGACCGGATTTTCGGTTATTCGCTGGACGAAATCCTGGAACAGGGATGCTGGCGCTGCTATGTCCATCCGGACGATCTGCCCGAATTCGACCGCAATATCACCTATCTCGCGCCGGGGCAGCGCAGCGAATGCGAATTGCGCATTCACGCCAAAAACGGCTCCACGCGCTACATCCGGGCTTATTCCAAGGTGATGGAACCAGAGGAGGGAGACCACCAGCACCGGCTGTATGGCGCCTGTCAGGACATCACCGACCGCAAGCGTGCAGTGGACGCGCTACGCGAGAGCGAAGCGCGTTTCCGCGCGATGGCAGAAAACTCCGCCGACTGGATCTGGTCGATCGATACGCAAGGACGACATACCTACAGCAACCAGCGGGGCGAGGCCAGCCTGGGCTATACGGCAGAAGCGTTTCTGGCTCTCGATTACAGCAGCCTGATGCATCCGGACGATCTGCCGCGGCTTCATGAAACATTTGAAAAAGCGATGTCTACTCAGCAAGGCTGGCAAAACATCGTGCTGCGCTGGCGTCATTGCAATGGCAGTTACCGCACCTTCGAATCCAACGCCTCAGCGCTGTTCGACGAGGCGGGGAAGTTGAGCGGATTCCAGGGCGTGGACCGCGATATCACAGAACGCAAGCAGGCAGAGGCGCGCATCGAGTTCCTGGCCCACCACGATGCGCTGACCGGCTTGCCCAACCGCGTGCTGCTGCGCGACCGCTTTGAACAGGCCATGGCCATGGCGGAGCGGTCCCACTCTCAGGTGGCCATGCTCTTTCTTGATCTGGACAACTTCAAGGTAGTGAACGACACCCTGGGGCATGTCGCCGGCGATCAACTGCTGCTCGAAGTGGTGACGCGCCTGGCCCGCAGCACGCGCGAAAGCGACACGATCAGCCGCCAGGGCGGCGATGAGTTCATCCTGCTGCTGAGTGAGATTCCCAACCAGGAAACGGTGGAACGGGTCGCCAGCGAAATTCTCACGTGTTTGGCCGAGCCGGTTGAAATCAATGGTCACTTGTTGAATGCCTCCTGCAGCATCGGTATCGCAATTTATCCCGAGGACGGCCGCGATTTCGACAGTCTGCTGCAGAAGACAGATACGGCGATGTACAACGCCAAAGGCGCAGGCCGCAACACCTACCGGTTTTACAACGATCAGATGAACCAGCGGGCACAGGAACATCTGTTGCTGCAAAACCGGCTGAACCAGGCACTGTATCGGGCCGAGTTTTATCTGCATTTCCAGCCGCAACTGGATATCAGCAGCGGCAAGGTGATCGGGGTGGAGGCGTTGCTGCGCTGGAACAATCCGGAGTTGGGCGAGGTCGTGCCCGTCCGGTTCATTCCGGTGGCGGAAGAATGCGGCCTCATCGTTCCGATCGGCGCCTGGGTGATGGAAGAGGCCTGCCGCCAGGCACAGGTTTTCCGCCAGGCGGGATGGCCCGAGCTGACCATGTCGGTCAACCTGTCGGCCATCCAGTTTCGCCGTGCCGGCCTGATCGAGACCGTTGCGGGTGCGCTGGAGCGGAGCGGCTTGCCGCCGCATTTGCTGGAACTGGAGCTGACCGAATCCATCCTGCTGCAGGACGTGGAAAACAATCTGGAAACGGTGCGACAGCTCAAGGCGCTGGGCGTACGGCTGTCGATTGATGATTTTGGTACGGGCTATTCGTCACTCAGCTATCTCAAGCGTTTTGCCGTCGACAAGCTGAAAATCGACCGTTCCTTTGTGCGCGACATCAACACCGATCCGGACGATGCCGCCATTGTTCGCGCAGTAATCCAGCTGGCGCGCAGCCTGCGTTTGGACATCATTGCCGAAGGGGTGGAAACGCAGGAACAGTTGGCGTTTCTGCGCGAGGAGGGTTGCCAGGAAGTGCAGGGCTTCCTGTTCAGTCGGCCATTGGCGCCGACCGCCCTCAAGGCGTATTTGAGCGAACGCCTGGCACTCGGCAGCGAGGCAATTCGCCACCCGTGACATGACCCGCCTGACTCGCGTTCTGCCTGTTCAGGCCCTATGCTGAGATAACATTGTTACTGCGAGGGTCTGCCATGAGTCACAAGCACGAGAGCCTGTTGCGTTCCATTTTCGACGGTCCGGTCAGCGGCAATGTTCACTGGCGTGAGGTGGAGTCCATGTTGACGCATATGGGGGCCAGGGTGGAAGCGCATCACGGCGCAAGCTTCCATGTGGTGTTGAACGGGGTAGAAGGCGTTTTGCATCATCCACATAACAGCAATA
>JAABQE010000107.1 GCA_011391655.1 Hydrogenophilales bacterium | reverse complement strand
CCGCACCGATTCCGGTCGCCATCGATTGATCGCTCATGTAGGGCGTCTTGCTCGCCCATTGCAACGCAATGCTGGCCAGCGGCGTGCTCACGACGGTGTCGACCAGCCCGGTGGACAGACCGGTGTACACCTCGGTGATCGGCAACGCCACCGGCGACCAGCCGTTGGCGTTGAAAAAAGCGTCCATGAAACGGTCACCCTGCCATTGCCAGATGCGACGGCGCGCCATTTCGTCCAGATTCGCCAGGGGCTTGGTGGAAAAGAAGTGAATGTTGCCCACTTCCATCCAGGCGAGCAGTTCATACTGATTCGCGCGGAATCCGGCATCAATCGCAGGCTGGAGGGTGGCGCGCACGGCGTCGATTTCGGCATGGCTGCGGAACAGGAACGGCGTTTCGAGGATACGCGCAGGCGGAAAAATCTCGCCGACGCCATGACCCGACAACGCAGCCCCCTGCAACTGGCCGAAGCGGATTTTACGCAGCATGTCCGGCTCGTCGCCCGAGATGCCGCCGGGATAAAACTTGACCGTGAGCCGCCCCTGGCTTTTGGCTGCCAGTTCCTTGCCCCAGGCATCGAAGGCTTTCATCCAGGTCGAGCCCTGCGGCGCGAGGGTGGCGAACTTGAGCACATAGGTGTCAGCCGCGTGGGCGGCAGCCGCCCCCAACAAGGCCATGGCACACAGGGCTTGAAGCATGAGTCTGCGCATCAAAACAAATCCTTTTCCTGGGCCAGCAGCGCGGCGGCTTCCTGTTTGGCCAGCGCATTGGCGAGATTGAGTTCGGGATCATTCACCGACGCATCGAGTACGCGGGACAGGCTGGCGTGAAACGCCTCACGCTCACCCATTTGCCGCAGCAAGTAACGCGCACGATAGACATCAACCAGCAGCAATTGATTTTGATTGATGGCTGCGGCACGGTCGAAATGCTTGGCCGAACGCACAAAGTCGCCACCAAACATCGGCGCACGGCCGCCATAGTAGGCGCCAAAGAACACGTGTGCACCACCGTAATAATAGGTTTCATCCAGTTCCAGCACGCGTTGCATCAGCGCTTCGACACGCGGCAACTCGGCTAGTCGCGCCGGATCATCGAGCTGGAGTTCGATCCATTTGCCCCACGTCGAGGCTGTCCAGAACAGCGCAGGCACGGCCTCTGCGTCGAGCGCAGCCAGCGCTTGCTGAAATTCTGCGGCATTGCCGGTGAGTGTTGCCTGTGACAGGCCGGCTTGTTCGAGCGCGATCAGCGCATGCGAGCGAGCGCGTCGATACAGGCTGGCCGCGCGTTCACGGTCGCCGGGCTGGATGCCAGTTTCAACGAAGGCCAGTGTGTAGCCATAAAACCCCATCGCCGCCTGCACCTGATACGCCGTGTTGTCGGGATCGGCGATGAGCAGCGCCTCGAGCATTTTCAGATTGGCAGGCATGCTCGCACGGGCAAGCTCGAGATCGGTCTCGCGGTTCATGGCCGCCACCCCGTTGTTGATCAGAGGGGACGCGCCACGCGCGACAATCTGACCGGTCGAACACCCAGACAACAGCAATACCATCGCCAGGCTCATGCCAGCGCTTATCCGTAAAAGCATTCGGTCTCCTCATTTGATGTCATTGGAATGCGGCCACCATGCTAGCACTGTCCGCAGGTGGCCGCTGGCATAATGCGCGTTTTACCCTGAACTCGGCAGTGATCGCCTCCCCCCCCCCACACCGATCTATCCAACTGCGGCACACCTGGCTGGCGCATGCTTTTCGCGTGCCCCGCGCGCTACGCGGCGGCTTATCAGATCGGGGGTCGCTTACCCAGCGCCTGCAGGCGCAATATGTCGATTTCAGGGTTCAACTGCTTGCACACGGGCTCATGCTGCCATTTCACGACGAAGCCCGGGCCCTGCGCTTGCGACCAACTACCCGGGCTTATGTCCGTGATGTCCTGCTTATGGGAGACGGGCAAGCCCGTGTGTTTGCCCACAGCGTGCTGCCCCGCCCCAGCCTGCGCGGCGGCTGGAACGGTATCACCCGATTGGGCAGTAAGCCGCTGGGAGAAGCCCTGTTTACCAACCCGCGCATCCGGCGACTTGGTTTGACGCTGCGCCGCATCGATGCGCGCCATCCGCTTTACCGTGCGGCGCGTCGCCATACCGGACTCACAGCGCGTTATGTGTGGGCGCGCCGCTCTGTATTCTGTCTCGACGGCCAGCCGCTATTGGTGACCGAAGTTTTTCTGCCTGCTATCGACACCTGATGACCCTGACTGAACGTCTGACCCACTACGAAAAACTGATGCGGCTCGACAAGCCGATCGGCATCCTGCTGCTGCTATGGCCCACCTTGTGGGCGCAATGGCTGGCCAGCAACGGCCAGCCAAACTGGCTGATCCTGTGGATTTTTGTGATGGGCGTGGTGTTGATGCGCTCGGCCGGCTGTGTCATCAATGATTACGCCGACCGCAATATCGATCCGCACGTCGCGCGCACCTGCGAGCGTCCACTTGCTGCGGGCAAGGTGTCGACGAAAGAAGCGCTGTTGCTGGCAGCGGGACTGGCTTTGCTGGCGTTTTTGATGATTTTGCCGCTGGGTCGATATGTCATCGGACTGTCGTTTATCGCGCTCCTTCTGGCGGCCAGCTATCCGTTCACCAAGCGCTTTTTTGCCATTCCGCAGGCTTATCTCGGCATCGCGTTTGGCTTTGGCATTCCAATGAGCTACGCAGCGTTGTGGGACACCATTCCACTGGAAGCCTGGCTGCTGCTGCTCGCCAACGTTTTCTGGGCAGTGGCTTACGACACCGAATACGCCATGGTCGACCGGGTGGATGATCTCAAGATCGGCATTAAAACGTCCGCGATCACCTTCGGCCGCTTCGATCTGGCTGCAATTGCGTGCTGCTACGCTGCCACGCTGGGCTTGATCGCCTGGGTCGGCTGGCTACGACAGATGGATGGCGTCTTCTACGGCGGACTGGGCGTGGCTGCAGCGATTGCGCTTTACCACCTGATACTGATCCGCCACCGCGACCCCCAACAGTGCTTTCTCGCTTTTTTGCACAACAGCTGGTTTGGTGCGGCGGTGTTCGCTGGCATTGTGTTGAACTATGTGCTGCGTGACTTATGAGCGACAAGCCACCCGTGATTGCTGGCTATTGGGATACGCCTGTTTGATTGCATCCAGGCTTTTCAGCGCATCGGAATCTTCACTTCGGATCACGAAATAAAAATCGGTTCCCTTGCGGGGCAGCACCTCGACTCGCGTGCCCAGCACGCCCTTGCTCTCCACTTCACGCACGCGTCGATCCGCCGCCTCTGCGTTGGCATACAGCCC
>JAABQE010000106.1 GCA_011391655.1 Hydrogenophilales bacterium | reverse complement strand
CAAGCCGATTCCGTGCTGGCGATGGAGTTGCCCGATGTCGATTAAGCCCGCGCCCAAGCTGCCCATTCTGCCCTGCGCCACCCTCGGCATTCTTGGCGGCGGTCAACTCGGTCGCCTGTTCACCCTCGCCGCACGCAGCATGGGCTACAAGGTCATGGTGCTCGACCCCGACGCCGCCAGCCCGGCCGGGCAAATGGCCGACGTCCATCTGCAAGCTGACTACACCGATACGGCTGCGCTGCAACAACTGGGGGCGGCATGCGTCGCCGTCACCACGGAGTTCGAGAATGTTCCGGCGGCCAGCCTGATCGAGTTGGCGCGCTATTGCCGGGTGTCGCCGGGTGCGGCTGCGGTCGCGATCGTGCAGGATCGCAGCCACGAAAAATCCTGGCTGGCGGACAACGGCTTTGCCACCGCACCGTTTGCGCTGCTTGAAAGCGAGGCCGGGCTGGAAGCCGCACTGGCAACGACCGGCTCCCCGGCGCTGTTGAAGGTGTCGCGCTTTGGCTACGACGGCAAAGGCCAGGCACGGGTCAATACGCTCGATGAGGCGCGCGCCGCATTCCGCGAATTCGGCGGCCAGCCCTGCGTGCTGGAAGGCTTTGTAAAACTGGAATGCGAAGTGTCTGTGGTGCTGGCGCGCAGCGATGCGGGCGAATGCGTGCTGTTCCCCGTCGCCGAAAACCGCCACGTCAACGGCATTCTGGATGTCTCCATCGTTCCCGCCCGCGTGCCGGAACCCCTCGCTGAGCAGGCGCGCACGATGGCGCGCGCGGTGGCCGAAAAACTGGATTATGTCGGCATCATGGCAGTCGAGTTCTTCGTCGCCGACGGCCAGTTGATGGTCAACGAAATCGCGCCGCGTCCACACAACTCGGGGCATTACACGCTGGATGCCTGTGTCACTGATCAATTTGAACAACAGGTACGCGTGCTCGTCGGCCTGCCCTTGGGCGACAGTCGCCTGCTGTCGCCGGTGGCGATGGTCAACATCCTCGGCGACCGCTGGCAAAACGGCGGCCCGCATTGGGACACGCTGCTGGCGCACCCCAACATCAAGCTCCACCTGTACGGCAAGGAAACCGCGCGGCCAGGGCGCAAGATGGGGCATTTCAATGTGCTCGATGCTGATCCGGAGGCCGCGTTGCGACTGGCCGAGCAAATGCGCGATGCGCTGTAGGGCTGGCCGCCGTAGCGCGCTACTCCTGGCTTCTTTGTGGGCAACCACCAGCGCGGCTGAAAGCCCCGCCACCCTGCCGCTTCATATCGGCTCCCAGCTGTTCCAGGTTGAAGTCGCGGCCACCCCGCGCACACGCGAACGTGGCCTGATGGGGCGCAAGCAACTCACCGCCAACGGCGGCATGCTGTTCAAATTTGAGCAGGCCGCTCCGCATTGTTTCTGGATGCGCAACACACCGCTCCCGCTGTCGATTGCGTTCATCGACAGCGCGGGTCGCATCATCAATCTCGCCGACATGCAGCCGCAAAGCGACGACCTGCATTGTGCCAAAACAAGTGTGCGTTACGCGCTGGAAGTGGCGCAGGGTGAGTTCGCTCGGCGCGGCATCAGAGCGGGCGCACAGGTCAGTGGCTTGCCGCAGTAGCGTGCGCCTCAGGGCGTGATGGACAGGATGCTGAGTTCCATTTCGCCGCCTGCCTCATCGCTGCGTCGCATGCGCACCGGCAGGTAATGCCGGTCGATTGCCAGCCAGATTTCAAACCGCCCATCGCCACTGCCCGCCCGCATCAAATGCAGCGTACGCAGCGCGCCCAGCCGGGTTTCCAGCACTTTCTCGCCCAGCACGTCATAGCGATAATCACGCAATTTTTTGCCGTTGAATACGCGGTATTCAATTTGCTCGCCTGGCGGTGGCGCGGTCAGTGCAAACTGGAAAAACAGACTGAGCGCATCCTGCACCGCGCCCTGATAACTGAAATGGCGCGGCGCGCCGTTGTCGGGCACCAGTACCAGCTGTCCCTGCATTGCATCGAAGGTCGCGCGGCTGCGCTTATTGCCACGCTGATCCCAGAATTCCTCCGGCTGCAAGCCAGTGGGGGTGATACGGCCGCGGCTGGTTTGCGCGAACTGGCCGCGATAAAAAACACCGGCCAATCCGGTGGCAGTCGCCACGCTGGTCAAGGTGTAACGCTCGCCTTCGTTGATCCACACCAGCGTTTGCTCGCCATTGGCGATGCCGTAGCGCAAGCGATAACGCAGATCGAGACGCGGCGGCAGCGCATTGAGCGGGGGCGGCGCAGGTTCAGGCGGTGCCGCCATTTCCGGCTGGGGCGCGGGGCTATCGGCCGAACCGGAATCGACTTCCGCTTCAGGGATCGGGCTTGCGTCTGTAAGCTCGGCCAAAACCTCGGGCTCAGAGACGGGCTCCATCGCTGGCACAGCAAGCGCACGCGGCTTTGGCGGCGGCGCCCGCTTGGGGACCGGCACGGGGGCAGGTGGCGGCGGCGGCGCAACAACCGGCTCAGGGACGGCGACCAGTTCCACCGTCAGCGACGGCGTGTCAGAGGAATTGCTTTTTAGCGGCAGCGTCCATTTCAGCCCGCCAAACAAGCCCGCATGCAGCAGCAATGAGCCTACCAGCGCCAAGCCCCAAGGGCGAACGCGCCGATTCATGTTCAACTTAGCCTTTGACGTCGGCGCGTACCAAGCGCTGTTCGAGCGTCACGCCATCATCGACCACGCGCACCTGAACCGGCAGATGCTGCCGCGCAGGCGCAACCCACACCGTGACGCTTTTCTGGTCGGGTGTCTGCGTGATGCGATGATATTTCTGGGTGGCCAGCGCGCCGATCGGCGTCTGGATCGCGCCCCCATTGCTGCGGGTGTAGTGATAGTCATTGAGGTCACGCCCGCTCACCACTTGCAGCGCGTAATCGGCAGGCGTACTGGGCGCGAACATCATTTGGTACAACTGCGACAACTGATCCTGCGCGCCGGGTTGCAGGCCATCGACCTGCCACGACTTGCCTTTGTAATGAAAATCGATGCGGTGCTGCTTCCAGTCGAGGCGTGCGGTTGCCAGTTTGTGTGGTGCATCGCTGCGGGCGTGTTGAAACTGCGTGGGGCGCAAGCCATGGCGCGTAACGTCGCCGCTGCTTTCGAGCCGGATGGTACCCGGCCACAGCATTGCCAGCGGGCCGCTGGCGCGGGTTTCGCTCACCAGCGTGTATTGCTTGCCGTTACGGGTAAACGTGTCAGTCACCTGGCCGAGTTTCTGGCCATTGCGATACAGGTCGTACACCAGTTCGATATGTTGCGGTGCAGCCTCGACGGCGGCGGCAAACAGACAGACGGTCAACAGCAA
>JAABQE010000105.1 GCA_011391655.1 Hydrogenophilales bacterium | reverse complement strand
CCCACGCAATACCCCTTCGGGCCGCGCAGATTTTTGGGTGAATTTGGCAATGACACCGTCTCGCTCAACCTGTCCGGCCTTGCGTCACACAACGCGCTGACGCTGACATTCGACCTCTACCTGATCCGCACCTGGGACGGCAGTTCAAGCGGCACTGCATTCGATTTTGGCAGCGACAGCTTCAAGGTCGCCGTGGGGAACGGCCCGGTTTTACTGGATGAAACCTTCAGCAACGGCAACCCGGCCGGCCAGAGCTTCGGCCCCGACGCCATCAACCCCCAGTTCACCGGCGCGGCTGAAACCTATTCGCTGGGCTATCTGGTTCCAGATAGCATTCTTGCCAGCCGCAAGTCATGGATTCGGTCTACACGTTGAGCTACACGTTCGCCCACAACACCGACCTGCTCACGCTCGATTTCAGCGGCTACGGGCTGCAAACTCTGGATGACGAAAGCTGGGGGCTGGATAACGTGCGCGTTTCGATGGTGCCGGAACCCGGCGTTGTACCGATGTTCGCTTTGGGCATGCTGGCACTGGCCTGGCGCGTTCGCCGACGCGTGACCACTGCCTGACTGATATAGCGACCTACGATAAAAGGGCGGCCAATGGCCGCCCTTTTATTTGTCTGTACACGCTGATTATTGTTGGCGAAAGTGCTGATATCCCAACACCCGGCAGTCAAGCCAACTCAGAACGGAATATAAAACTCAGCGCCCAGATACAGGGATGCTGACTCGTTTGATGTCTTGCTTACGCCACCTTTGAGCGTGACTGCACTGGTTGGTCCCAGCTGGATATTGCCGACAAACACGCCCAGCTTGAACGCGTCGTAATAGGAATCGCCCTGTACAACCAGTTCAGGCCCGATATGCAGCTGGTTTTTCAAGGTGGTCTGCAAACGCAGGCGCGCCCAGTAATTGAAGTCGCCCACCAGATAACTCGCGATGCCATTGCCGCGCCATCCTTCTGCCACGTCGGTTTCGCCTTCGAATTGCAGCCTGGCGTGCAATTGCTTGCCCTGGCTATCGTTGTCCGGGTCATTGGGGCGTAAACGCGTATTGGCATAGTGCGCACCGAGGTATCCCGCCCACCAGCTTGTTGCATTGCTTTGCTGATAGCCCAGCGCCGCGTCGACCGCAGTCACCGCCGAATCAATGTACTCAAACGGCAGCTTTTCATAGCTGTAGCCCGTGTAATCAAGCCAGTAGCGCTGAACAAAGCCTTGCCCCAAACGCTGGCCGGACAGCGGCATCACCACGCCCAGATAGGCGTACTGATTGTCGCGACTGGCTTCTGCGCCGGTCAGAACAACGCCGTCCTGCGCCAACACGGGCATGCCCCACATCATGGCCACCGCTGCACCCAGCAGGCCGAGCGCCTGTAATTTCGCCTTCATCAGTTAATCCGCTTGAAAAATGTGGGAGGAGCAATAGTCGCCATCATGCGGCCTTTTCCGTGCATGTCACAGGCGCCTCTATCGACACCAGGGAGAGTGCGGGTGCAGCGGACATGCTCAGCAGGGTCATCCGATACAGATACAAACTGCCCAGGCCCGTCAAAATCGTTTCGTATTCGCCCGAAATGACCAGCAGCGTACGCAGACCCGTCCGGGTATGTACCTGGAGGCTACAGCGTCTGCCCGCGCTAAGCGATTGATAAACCAAAAGCCGGATCTCACCGTTTTCCGGCACGGTATCAACCAGGCCAACCTGGGTACCGGCCGACCTGCTGGATTCATCCAGCACCTCGCAGCCCGCCCAATGAGCGACCTGTGCCGGCAGCGCTTGCGGTTTATCGATCATCCCCAGGCGCTGCAGGGGCGTCAGGCTGTCTTCACGGTAACGGTTCACCCGCCATTGCGCATTCGAACCGTACAGAAACTGCTCGATACGCTGGATCGACGCCTGCGGCAGGTTCTGCAGTCCGCCGCCGATCGAGCGGATATAGGTTTCTTCACCTGACTGCGCCTGTTCCAGCATGCGAACGTCCAGCATTGCGTGGAGCACGCCGTCGGGCAAGTACAAAGTGATCGGCATGACGTCATGTAGCGCGACCGGCCCCAGCCAGCCATAAAACTTGAGGCCGCTGGGCGACAGGTCATCCACCGTTCCCAGCACCCCATTGAGGCGCGCAACCAGCGGCATGGCAAAGCGGTATTCGTTGCGCCGATTGATCCCGCGCGCCAGGGTAAAGCTCACCACCATCACGGCAAGCCAGGTGTTGACCACCGCCCACAGCACATTCGCCCACATCCCATCTTCGGGTAAATGGCCATAAAAATAGAACAGCGCAATCCCGACCGGAATGGCCAGCGCATTGAGCCCCACCACAGCGAGTTGCGGCAGCAGAAAACCCAGGTTGGAACTGGGCGCCTCGGTATTCTTCTCTGTTACGCCAAAACGTTTACGCATTTTGAACACGCCCAGTGTCGACCAGGCAAAGCTGGCGAAGCGCGCCATGTTGTATTGCTCGATCAGCACGCTGCGGCCAAAGCCACGCGAAATTTCCTCGAACGCCAAAAAGTTGAGCAGGTAATACGGCAGAAAATGCAGCAGGAACACCCAGCCATCTGCAGCGACCGGCATGGCACCCGCCATCAGCACGTACACCGGTGCGAAATAGAAAAATGCCTTTTGCCAGCCGTCGAAATAAGCCAGAACCGTGGCCAGATAATTCAGCCGCTGCGCCAGCGTCAAGCCGCGCGCAAACAGGATGCCCTCCTTGCGCCAGACGTTCATCGCACCGACACCCCAGCGCACGCGCTGCTTGAGGAAAGGCTCAATTTTGGCCGGTGCCACGCCATACGCCAGAGACTCGTCGTGATACACCGAACGGAAGCCCTTTTTGTGCAGCAGCAGACTGGTGTGAATATCTTCGGTCACCGTGCCGGTCGCGAAGCCGCCTACCGTATCGAGCGACTGCCGGCGGATCACCGCGCAACTGCCACAATAGAATGCGGCGTTCCAGTAATCCTTGCCACGCTGGATCACCCGGAAGAACAGGGATTGCTCGGACCAGGCCACATGGCTGCTGGCATCCGTCCGGTTCTGGTAGGAATCCAGGTTGTAGAAATCCTGCGGCGTCTGCACGAACGCCACCAGGGGGTCGGCAAAATAGCCCAGGGTTTTGGTCAGGAAATCGCGGCGCGGCGCATGGTCGGCATCAAACGTTGCGATCAAATCGGCCGTGCTGTGCGGCAGCGCATGGTTAAGATTGCCCGCCTTGGCGTGTGCGTTGTCGGTCCGGGCGAGATAGCGCAGCCCCAGTGACTGCGCCATGCTGCGCATCGCTTCACGGTTGCCGTCGTCGAGAATCCATGTTTCGTGTGGA
>JAABQE010000104.1 GCA_011391655.1 Hydrogenophilales bacterium | reverse complement strand
TGACTACATCGATCCACTGTGGTTGGGAATGGCGGCTGAACGCCCCTGCTATAACCTCGACTTTCATATGATGTCGCGCGATGAAATCGTGCAACAGTATGCCAACGCAGCCGTCGGTGCCCGCCTTAGCTTAATCGAGGGGAATAAAGGCTTGTATGACGGCCTCGACCTTGACGGCAGTAACAGCAATGCTGCGCTCGCTAAGTTGCTGAGCGCGCCGGTAATACTGGTCATTGATGCTCGCGGAATGACGCGTGGGGTGGCGCCACTGATTTTAGGATATCAGGCGTTCGATCCTGACATTCAGATCGCAGGGGTGATTCTCAATAATCTGGGTGGAAGCCGCCATGAATCGAAGCTGCGTGCGGTAATTGAGCATTACACCAATGTCGCTGTAATCGGTGCGGTGCAACATGATCTAACCATGCAGATTGCTGAACGTCATCTTGGATTGGTACCTGCCAACGAACAGGATGCCGCTCGATTGAGAATACGGCACGTGGGAGAACGCGTGGCAGATCAGGTTGATTTGGCACGTTTCATGGCCATAGCCGATAGTTCAACGCCTTATCATGTTCTCCCCACGCCCCCCAAGCAGGCTTCAACTGAACGCGTGCGAATTGGCATAGCACACGATCAGGCTTTCGGGTTTTATTACAACGAGGACCTCGATAGTCTGCGTGCCGAAAATGTGGAGTTGATCAATATTGACACCCTCAAGGCGCCCGAGCTGCCGGCACTGGATGGCCTGATTATTGGCGGTGGCTTCCCCGAGGTGTTCATGGCCCAACTCGAGTCCAATGCCACATTACGTTCGCAGATTCGGCATGCCATCGAAGCGGGGCTCCCAACCTACGCTGAATGTGGCGGTCTGATGTATTTATCGCAAAGCCTGAGTTGGCAGGGACACACGCGCCAGATGGTTGGCCTGGTACCGGGTGATACGGTGATGCACGAGCGCCCTGTTGGGCGAGGTTATGCCATCCTGCAACCGACAGGCAATGATCACTGGCAGGAGTCCGATGATATTCCTGCACATGAATTTCATTATTCAAGCTTGGAAAATCTACCAGCCGACTCCATATACGCTTACGAGGTTAAACGTGGCCATGGCATTGATGGAACACACGACGGCTACCAGTTATACAACTTGCTTGCCGGGTATGTACATCGTCGTGGTTCCGGTGCACGTGGATGGATACGCCCATTTCTACAACAGGTTCGCGCGCGCAAGGCGCACGCGTCCACTTAATATCGAGATATGCCCATGATCAAAATAACCGACAGTGCCGCCGCTCAGATTCGCGTGGCCAACAATAACCCCGATGTGTTCGACTTGATTCTGCGTGTCGCCGCGTACCAGGAGGATGATGGCGAGGTGAATTACGGTATGGGGTTTGATACCGAGCGCGAGGCAGACGAACATCTTATTGTTAACGGAATCGAGATACTGATCGCAGCATCCAGCACACCTTACCTGCAGGGGGTCACGCTCGATTTCGTCGAGATGAATCCGGGCGACCAGCGTTTCATCTTTATTCCGCCCTATTCTGCCGAAGATGCATCCGACACCACGCCCGCCGAGTAAGCCATGAACTATCTGCCCATTTTTATCGACCTGCGTGATCGCCATTGTCTGGTGGTGGGTGGATCTGAAACCGCCGCGCGCAAGGCTGAATTGTTTTTGCGAGCAGGTGCCCGTGTTGATGTCGCTGCGCCAGCGTTACACGAAGCGTGGACGCGGTTGCCGAACGCCGAGCAGGTCAATCGGGTAGCAGACAGCTTTGTTCCAATGCTGCTCGACGGCAAGGACGCCGTCATTGTGGTCGAGGACGATGTGGCGATTGCCAAGACGGTCTCCGACGCCGCTCGCGCGCGACACGTTCCGGTGAATGTGGCAGACAAGCCAGCGCTGTGCAGCTTCATCCTGCCCTCGATAATCGACCGTTCACCCATTGTCGTTGCCGTCTCTAGTGGCGGTGAGTCGCCGGTGCTGGCGCGCATGTTGCGAGCGCGCCTCGAAACCTTGATCCCCGCCGCATACGGCCGACTTGGCGCACTTGCGTCAAAATGCAAGGATCGGGTGCGCGCTGCCATCAAACCCGAACAGCGGCGTGCCTTCTGGGAAAAAGTTTTCCTCTCGCCGGTGGCCGAAATGGTTTTCTCCGGACGCGAGGTGGAGGCAGAAAAGCAGCTCGACGCGATGATTGCGGATGCTGCAATTCATGACATCAGTCGTGGTGAGGTCTATCTCGTAGGTGCCGGACCTGGCAATCCCGACCTCCTGACGTTCCGTGCGCTCCGACTGATGCAACAAGCTGACGTCATCGTCCACGACCGGCTGGTATCCCAGCCCATCCTTGACATGTGCCGGCGCGACGCCGAGCGCATTTATGTGGGCAAGGAGCGCGACGACCACGCGGTGCCGCAGGAGGAAATCAACCTGTTGCTGGTACGCCTTGCCAAAGAGGGAAAACGCACGCTGCGTCTCAAGGGCGGCGATCCCTTTATCTTCGGTCGCGGTGGCGAGGAAATCGAAACCCTGGTCGAACATGGTGTGCCGTTTCAGGTGGTGCCTGGCATCACCGCTGCAGCCGGTGTCGCGTCTTACGCAGGGATTCCATTGACTCACCGCGACTATGCGCAGTCGGTAGCCTTCGTTACCGGTCATTTGAAGGAAAACACCTTCAATATGAACTGGGAAGGCATCGCGCGGCATGACCAGACCATTGTCATCTACATGGGCTTGAAGGGGCTGCCGCTGTTGTGCGAAGCATTGGTCAAGCACGGTCTTGATCAGACGACTCCCGCCGCAATTATTCAGCAGGGCACGATGCCTACCCAGCGTGTCGTGACCGGCACCCTGGCCACCTTGCCTGGGCTTGCTGCGGCTGCCGAGTTGAAGGCACCCACTCTGATCATCGTCGGAAACGTCGTCAAATTACGTGAAAAGCTGGGCTGGTATCAACCCGAGCAGCATAGCGAACAGGCGCGGCACTCACCGCTTGAGATGCCTGATCAGTTACGTTGATTCGATTAACTTTGTACGCGCCAGCAGGAGCGGACATCCCGTGGGTGAAAATGAAACGGGCTGCAAGGCAGGCTGCATCGATAACCCGATGGAATTGTGCCGCCTAGTGTGGCAATAAAGTAACAAACTGAATTAAATGTAGCCGCCAAGCGAATTGTGCGGCTTGAATCCGGCAAAATCCACCCATGCCCGTGTATGGTGTACAGGCATGCCGTTTGTGGTCTAAAAACAAGCTTGTTTTGGTGTACATTGTTGACACAGAAACATGCAGCGAATTTAAAACTTTATATCAATCACAGGAGTCCATCCAT
>JAABQE010000103.1 GCA_011391655.1 Hydrogenophilales bacterium | reverse complement strand
GATTTCGATGTGGTGTTCGCCTTTCTGTCGCCCGCGGCGATGCCGGGTTTGTGGCAGCAGGCAGAAGCCCAGATGTGCAAGGACAGCTTGCTCATCAGCCTGTCATTTGCCGTGCAGGCCCGGCAACCCGATCACGTGATTCCCCTGGCCGAAGGGGCGCGGCATACGCTCTATGCGTGGCGAATGTGAGATAGCATAGTAAATCTTCACAGGCTGCCATCAAGTTTCGATCAACCCGGTCGAAACCTTCAGTGGTGGATCGGGATTAATCACGGTGTGGCTCACTGCCGGTGAGTCAACCAAAAGGAATGGACGCTTGTGCTAGTCATTGTTGGATATATTGTGGTGGTGGTCAGTGTTTTCGGCGGCTTTGCGCTGGCCGGCGGACACCTGGCTGCATTGTTTCAGCCGCTGGAACTCTTGATGATCGGCGGCGGTGCCGGCGGCGCGTTCCTGGTCGGCAACAATGGCAAAGCCATCAAGGCCACCTTGAAGGCCTTGCCGACTATTTTCAAGGGATCAAAATACAGCAAAGCGGTCTATATGGACATGCTCGCGCTTCTGTACGAGTTGCTGACCAAAATCCGCAAAGAAGGGCTGATGTCGGTGGAGAGCGATGTTGATTCGCCCGAAAACAGCCCGCTGTTCCTGAAGTATCCGACGATCATGGCCGACCATCACATCGTTGAGTTTCTCACCGATTATCTGCGCCTGATGGTCAGCGGCAGCATGAATGCCTTTGAAATCGAAAACCTGATGGACAACGAAATCGAAACCCATCATCACGAGGGCGAAGTGCCTGTACACGTCGTGGCCAAACTGGGCGATGGCTTGCCTGCATTCGGCATCGTGGCAGCCGTGATGGGGGTGGTGCACACCATGGAGTCGGTCCACTTGCCACCGGCGGAATTGGGGATATTGATTGCACACGCGCTGGTCGGTACCTTCCTCGGTATTTTGCTGGCGTATGGTTTTGTCGGGCCGTTGTCGGGTTTGCTCGAGCAAAAACTGCACGAATCGAGCAAAATGTTTCAATGCGTCAAAGTCACCCTGTTAGCCAGCATCAATGGCTATGCTCCGGCGATTGCGGTCGAGTTTGGGCGCAAGGTCTTGTTCTCGACCGAACGGCCGGGCTTTAGCGAGCTGGAAGAACATGTCAAGGGCGCAAAATCGCGCTGATTGGTTTCGCTTGAGTTGGTTTTTCCCTATATCCGAAGGGCATAAATGAGCGAACAAAAAGCGCCCATCATCGTTAAACGCATCAAGAAAGTGGCCGGGGGTCACCACGGTGGCGCGTGGAAAATCGCTTATGCCGACTTCGTGACCGCGATGATGGCTTTCTTTTTGCTGATGTGGTTGCTGGGCTCGACCGCCAAGGGCGATTTGAACGGCATTGCGGACTACTTCAAAACGCCGCTCAAGGTCGCCATGCAAGGTGGCGCTGGCAGCGGAGACAGTTCCAGCGTCATCAAGGGTGGCGGAACGGATCTGTCGCGCAAGTCCGGCCAGGTCAAAAAGGGTGAATCTGACAGCAAGAAGAAATCCTACAACCTGGAGGCGGCCAAGGCCGAGCTTGAGCGCGTTGAAGCAGAGAAGCTCAAGATCCTGAAAAAGCGTCTGGAAGCGGAAATCGACGCCAACCCCACACTTAAGCAGTTCAAACGCCAGCTCCTGCTCGACATCACGAGCGAAGGCTTGCGCATCCAGATTGTCGATGAGAAAAACCGGCCGATGTTCAATCTGGCTGACGCCGAGTTGCAGCCCTACACCAAGGTTATTTTGCGGGAGATCGGCAAGGTGCTGAACGACGTGCAAAACCGCGTCAGTCTGTCGGGCCATACCGATGCCACGCCGTATGCCAACGCGGGTCGTGGCTACAGCAACTGGGAACTTTCGGCCGATCGTGCCAATGCTTCGCGGCGTGAACTGGTCGCTGGCGGCATGGAAGAAGCGAAGATGCTGCGTGTGGTCGGGTTGTCCTCTTCCGTTACGTTCAATCAGGCTGGGCCACTTGACCCCGTCAATCGCCGCATCAGCATCATTGTCATGAACAAGCGCACCGAGGAGGCGATCACCAAAGAAGCCAGTGGCGCACATGTCGCTGACGAGGCTTCTGTGCGTGAAACGGTCAGCCAGGCCAACGCTGCGGCTGCAGCGAACTGAGCCGCCTGCGCCGCCTGGCGCTAAATAGCAGGCTAAAACCCCTTGTATTCCCCTGATTGCCCGCCCCGGGCATGACCAATAATTCAACCTAAGAAAGCCCGTCTCGACTCGACACGAGTGACGGGCACCCTCTACAGGTGAAATCAGGGATGGCTGAAGAAAGCGATCAGGAAAAGACCGAAGCCCCATCGCAACAGCGATTGGACAAAGCGCGCGAAGACGGCCAGGTGCCGCAGTCGCGTGAGTTGGCTACGTTTGTCGTCCTGATGGCAGGCGGCTCGACCATGTGGATGATGGCCAGCGGTCTGGGGCAGACGCTCTCCGGAATTGTTCGGGGTGGTTTGCAGTTTGAGCCGGCCATCGCGCGGGATAGCTCGTACGTGATGGATCAGTTGTCGAGCCAGTTTTATGAGGCGGCGCTGGCCCTGTTGCCCTTCCTGGCCGTGATCGTGGTCGCCACGCTGGTTTCGCCCTTCATGCTGCATGGCTGGTTGTTCAGCACCAAGGCATTTGCGCCGGATTTCACCCGCTTGAATCCACTTTCCGGCATCAAACGCGTCCTTTCCTCACAAGGTCTGGTTGAACTGATCAAGTCGCTGGGTAAAGTGGGTCTGCTCGGCGTGGTCGCGACCTGGCTGGTCTGGTCCAATCTGGACGCCATTTTCTCGCTTAGCCTGGAGGCGCCTTCCACGGCCATTCAGCACATGGGCGACCTGATCGGCAAGGTATTCCTGCTGGCCTCGGGTGCGATGATTTTCATTGTCGTGCTGGATTTGCCCTATCAGCTGTGGAGTCACCACAACAAGCTGAAAATGACCAAAGAGCAGCTGCGTCAGGACACCAAGGAATCGGAAGGCGACCCGCACGTCAAGGGCCGCATCCGCGCTCAACAGCGCGAGGCATCACGCCGTCGCATGATGAGCGAAGTGCCGAAAGCCGACGTGGTGGTGACCAACCCGACCCATTACGCCGTCGCGCTCAAATACAGCGAAGGCAAGATGGGCGCACCGCGCGTGGTGGCCAAAGGGGCCGATGCCGTCGCCGCCAAAATCCGCGAACTGGCCGCCGAGAACAACGTGCCCCTGCTGGAAGCGCCGCCGCTGGCGCGTGCGCTGTTCCGCCACACCGAACTTGGCGATGAAATTCCCGCCACCCTTTACGCAGCCGTGGCCGAAGTGCTG
>JAABQE010000102.1 GCA_011391655.1 Hydrogenophilales bacterium | reverse complement strand
CGCTGGTTTTTTTGGTGCTGGGTGGCGGCAGGTCGTCTGCCGGATCGGGCGCGATCGGGGTCTCGGCTGGGGCGGTGTCAGTGACGACGGCCGCCGGTGCCGGTTGCGGTTTGCGCGCAGTGGATCGCGGCGGCGGCAAATCGTCAGCCGTGTCCGGCTCGGCAGCGCGGGGTGGGGGCAGGTCATCGGCGGCAAGCACGCTGGTTGGGGCGCACACCGTCAGCGCGGCGAGCGAGAGCGTCAAATTCAGCAACAGGTTTTTCATGGGCGATATTCCGATTCCACGCTTTCGTCAGCGAGGGCTTGTGAGGTGAACAATTTGGCGGGCAGTTTCTGGTCGTACAGCGCAGAGTCGATCACCATGCGGGTTTCGTGGCCGCTGGCCAGGTCGATCACCCGGCTGTCGGTCAGCGTCCAGTAGCCCTGATTGCGTTTTTTGCCACGCAGCAGCCAGCGCTTGCTCGGATTGCTGGGGTCTTTTTCGAAATAATCCACCCGCTGGGGTAGCGCGGTGGCGGGGTCGATCCAACTGATGCGTTTGCGGTAGACCGAGTTACTGGCGTCGACCGGTACGCTTTCGAGTACCTCGCAGAGGATGCCATTTTCGGTTTGCTTGCCGAGCAGGCGATGGCGGTCCTCAGCGGGCCGGCGCTCCTGCAGGTCTTCGAAATACAGGTCGGAGCCGACAAAGCGCCCGCCTTTGCGGTCGCTGGAAATGCGCCGCACCCGGTCGAGTGCAGGCAGGTATAACCACTGGTCGGTGGTGCCGTCGGCTTTGTCTATGCTGAGCAGACCGGTTCCCGCGATATCTTCGGGGTCGAGGAAGCGGATCAGGTTGGCGGTTTCGCCGTCCGGTTTGTCGAGCCGGTAGGTGACGAGTTCGCGGATGCGCGGTGCGCGGCCTTTTTCAGTCAGCACCATGCGCCCTGATGTCACCAGATCGCGCCCGTTGGGGCGGTCATAGACCTTTTGAGCGAGAACCGACGCTTCGTCCGCGTGCACAGCCGATGTGGCCAGCAGCAACATCAGCACCAGATTGCGGATCAGGCGGGGCAGGGAGAAGGGACGGGACATGGGGTATCCGGGCGCATGTGTGGAAGGGACAACGGTTTTCCAGCCCCGAACTTTACCGCAAAAGCGAGCTGCGCCGTGCCGCCAACTTGCACGCTTTTTAAGCGTAGCGATATAATAAAAAGATAGAAACATCTTCTATTAAGGAAGCCGCGATGACGACCACTCTGGAATTGTTACAGAAATACAGCGTTGCCGGCCCGCGTTATACGTCGTACCCCACCGCACCGTATTTTCATACGGATTTCAGCGAAGCGGACTGGATTGAGGCGCTCACCGCACCCGCGCCGGATCGCGGACTGTCCTTGTATGCCCACATTCCATTTTGCGATTCGCTTTGTTATTACTGCGGCTGCAACATGGTGGCGACGCGCGACTACAGCAAAACCCAGCCTTATCTGGCCTATCTTGACCAGGAAATCACCCGAACCGCGCAACGGGTCGACACCCATCGTTTAGTGCGCCAACTGCACTGGGGCGGCGGCACGCCCACATACCTGAATCCCGACGACATTCGCCGCCTGATGGAGATGATGCGCAGGCACTTCACCCTGGCCGACGATGCCGAAGTCAGTTGCGAAGTCGATCCGCGCGAACTGACGCGTGCGCACTTGGTGGCGCTGCGCGAATCCGGCTTCAACCGCCTGTCGTTTGGCGTGCAGGATATGGACCCGGACGTGCAGCAGGCGGTCAACCGCATCCAGTCCGAGGCCTTGATTCAAGAGGTGCTCGACTGGTCACGCGAGCTGGGCTTCTCCAGCATCAATCTGGATCTGATCGTGGGCTTGCCGAAGCAGACGGTCGCGAGTTTCAGCCGCACCCTGGAACGCATTACCGAATGGGCGCCCGACCGCCTGGCGGTGTTTGGTTATGCCCATGTGCCGTGGCTGAAAAAACACCAGAACCTGATTATCCAGTCCGACCTGCCCGATCCGGCCACTCGCCTGGGCTTGCAGCAGGCCGTGAACGAAGCCCTGGGCGCGGCGGGCTACGTCAACATCGGCCTCGACCACTTTGCGCTGCCCGACGACGAACTGGTGCGCGCCCAGCAGAACAAGACGCTGTGGCGCAATTTTCAGGGCTACACCACCCGCAAGGACTGCGACATCCTGGCGTTTGGTGCGTCCAGCATCAGCCAGACGGCTGACGTTTATATGCAGAACGAGAAGAGCATCAAGCGCTACCAGGATCGCATCGCCGCCACCGGCTTCGCCGTCGAACGCGGTCTCAAGCTCACGCGCGACGACCAGATCCAGCGCGAAGCCATCACCCGCATCATGTGCGATCTGGAACTGGATTTCGCCGCCTTTGGCAGCGAATGGGGCATCGCGTTTACCGACTACTTCGCCGATGCCCTGACCGACCTGCGTCCGCTGGCCGACGACGGACTGGTGGAGCTATCCGCTGGAAAAATCAGCGTCACCCCCAGCGGCCGCTTGTTCCTGCGCAATATCGGCATGTGCTTCGACCGCTATCTGAAACAGGCTGCCAGTGAGAAGCCGCGTTATTCCCGTACCGCCTAGCACCAGTCGTTGCCACCTCATGGGCGTCGGAATTTGCCGGAGTTTGATTGACGGGTGACGTTCCTGTGTAATTGAGCGACACCATCTGCTGAATGGCGGCAAACCAAAAAACGCCTAAATGTTTCTGGCATTCCAGCCGCTGTGTGGGTACGGCATATAAAGTACACTGACTTTAAGCCATGGTTCCTGAACGGGTAAATCCCGTTTCGAAGGAAACCAATCGTCAGCTTAAGGGAGCGAGATGGACAAGGGGCGTCGTGGTTTTCTTGTTGTCAGTGCGCTGGCGCCGCTTGTGCTGGCTGGCGCGTGCAGTGTGCCTGTTCCCCTGACACGGGTGGGTGGCATTCTATGGATTGGTTACGAACCCCTGTTTCTTGCGCGCGATCTGGGCCGGTATGACGCGGGCACCTTGCGGCTGGTGGAAATGCCGTCCAACACGGCCAATCTCACGGCCCTGGCCACTGGCGAACTGGAAGCGGCCACCCTCACCTTCGACGAATTCATTTATGCGCGTGAGGGCGGACTCGACCTGCGTGCCATCCTGGTGTTTGACGATTCCGCTGGCGCTGATGTCATCATGGGCCGCCCCGGCATCGAGCGGCTTGAGGATATCCGGGGCAAACGCATCGGCGTGGAGGAGACCGCTGCTGGTGCGCTCATGCTGGCCAAATCGCTCGAAAAGGCCCAGCTCACGCCGGATGAAGTGGTGAGGGTCCGGGTGACGGGTGATCGTCATGTGCAGGCCTATCTT
>JAABQE010000101.1 GCA_011391655.1 Hydrogenophilales bacterium | reverse complement strand
CAAGTTGCATTCCAGGGGGCGGGTTGCCAGGTCTGGCCGTGTGAATTGATTGGATAGGCGCGCACACGCGCGCTAGATGCGATTCAGGCCACAATGCATCCCCATGATTCAATGGGGCTTTTGCTGAATCGGCTTTAGTCGGTGCCGCGTAATTGATCGGATCGGGTAAACGTCCAGGTGCGGGTGATCGACAGAATGTCGGTTTTTTTCCGCATGTCTTCGGGAAAAGCCGCATAAGGTGATGCAAGTTCGACAATCTTGACGGCGGCGGCGTCGAGAATTTTGGAGCCAGACTTGCGATCGACCGTCACCCCCTCGAGGCTGCCATCCTTGCGGATCGATACCGTTAATTTCAGGCTGCCGTAGACGCCCTTGCGCCGCGCAGCCTCCGGATAATTGACGTTGCCGACCCGCTCGACCTTGGCGACCCAGTCTTCGACATAGCGCGCAAACGCGTATTCCTTGACGTTCGCGCCGACGAAGGTGCGTTTGGGGCGCTTCTGGTAGGTATCCCACTGCTGCGAGATGCTGGCCTGCAATTGCGCCATTTCGCGGGCCTGCTGATTGAGTTGGCTGGCGTCGATGGCCGGCTGGTTGGGACGCGGCGCGGGGGAGGGCGAACGCTGCTGCAAGGCGGCGTCGGTTTTCAACTGGCTGAGTAACGCACGGGCTTGCTGTTCCAGTTCCGCCACGCGAGTTTCTAATGCCGCCTCTTCAGCGCCGGTTTGGGTGCGTGGACTGGCGGGCAGCGGGCTTTTCAGCCGCCGCTCTGCGTCGGTATTGCCGCCCCCGGCCAGGTTCACTTGCGCCAGCGCGTCCGGGTTGAGCGGCGACTCCATGCTTTTGGCGTTGACCAGCACCACGTCCATTGGCAGGTTGGGGTCTTCGAACAGGCGCGGGTTGACCTGCACGAACTGGGTCGACAACACCATGCCATGCACCGCTGCCGATGCCAGCAGCGCCAACGCGATGCGTGTGCCTTGCTGGGAGGGGGCGGCGAGAAGAAGGGGTGGGGTGGACACCGTGCTGACCAGATGTGGGGACAGACTGGATTTTACGAGACGACAGGGGCGCTGTCAGGTGGTGTTGAAACCGGAGGCGTCAGGGTTTCCAGCAATTCGGCGTGGAAGCTGATGTCGAGCAGGTCGATGCTGGAAATCGCCAGCCGGACTTTTGTGCCCGGCGCCGCTCCCATGACCGATGGCGCGCGCGTCACCAGCGGCAGGCAATCGAAGCGCACCAGGTCTTCGCGGATCACGCTGGCGGTGGCTTCGCTGATGGCTTCCTGAAGCAGCCAGCGCAGCATCCAGTAGCGTTCCAGCTTGCGCTGAAATTCGTTGTAGGCGTCGTATGCGAGTTCAAATTCGCGCACCACCGAAAACAGCTGCTCGCTGCGCGGCGGATAGGCCGGGTCGGTCTGCTGCACCAGCGAAATCAGCTGGCGCTGGTTGACCAGATCGACATAGCGTCGCAGCGGCGACGAAGACCACGCGTATTGATCGACGCCGAGGCCGACGTGCGGATCGGGACTGGTGGTCATGCGCGTCTTGCCGCCCGATTGCGCCCGGTAAATGCCGGGTATGCGGTTTTCCGCCAGCCAGCCGCCCCAGTGCGCGTTGGCAAAAATCATCAGCTCGGACACCACCTTGTCGATCGGGCTGCCACGTTTGCGCGGCACGATGCTGATGCGTTCGCCGTCGACCTTGAAATTGTAGTCGACGCGGTCGACCGTGTCGGCCTTGCCGCGTCCGGCTTCCAGCACGGCAGCGAAATCGCGCAGCCATTCGAGTTCACGGCGGTAGGGGTAATCGGGCGCCGCAGGATTGCGCAGGGTGTCGTCGTTGAATTGCGTTTCCAGCGTTTCGTGACGCAGGTTGGCCGCGATGTGCACCCTTTCCAGTTTGGTTTCGGTGCCGAGCACGCGCAGGTCGGACGCCACATCCACATACAGCGACAGCGCCGGGCAGTCGTGGGTTTCACCCAGCGTGTAATGGTGGATCAAGGCGTCCGGCAGCATGGTGATTTTGTTGCCGGGGTAATACACGGTCGACAGCCGTTCGCGTGCTAACTGGTCGAGTTCTGATCCCGGCGCGATGCCGAGTGCCGGTGCGGCGATGTGGATGCCGACGCGAATGCTGCCGTCGTCGCGCCATTCGACCGACAGCGCGTCGTCGATTTCGGTGGTGGCCTCGTCGTCCATGGAGAACGCGCGCACGCTGCTCTTGGGTAGCTCGGGTGGGTCGAGGGGTTCGCTGGTGGGCGCGAACTCGGTGCCGCGCGGAAAGTATTCCAGCAGGAAGCTCGCCAAGTGGAATTCGAGGGTGGACGGGATGGCGCCACAGCGCTCGATCAACCGCAGCGGCGACAAGCCGCTGGCGGTGGCCGCATCTTCCAGCGCCTTGTATTCCAGCGTGTTCTTGTCCGGCGCGATCAGAATGCGCGGCACCAGCGAGGTGTATTCCGGCGGCAGACGAAATGCTGCGAGTTCGGCCGCCAGATGCGCCTGACGTTCAGCCACCAGCCGCTTTTTCTCCAGCCCGGCCTTGGCCGCAGCCAGGGTTTCGGCGGGGGCGGGACGATAACGGCCCTTGCCCTTTTTGTGGAAATAAATCGGTGAACCATGCAGCTTCATCAGCAGCGCCACCGACTCGGCCGGGCGCGGCGTGTGGCCGTAATATTCCTGCGTCAGCGCTTCGAAGCCAAACTCGTCCGCGCCTGCGGCTTCCCACAAAAAGTCGGCGTCGAGCTCGGTTGTCAGCGTCTCCGCTTCGGACATGACTTCGCTCGGCGCGGGCGCGGCAAAGCGCAACAGGATATTGGCTGCCTTGATCTTGCTGCGTTTGCCCGAAGCGGTTTCCACCTGCGCGGTGGAGTCGGATTCGGACAGGATTGAACCGGCCTTGAAATGGCCGTCTTCTTCAAAAATAAGATGCATGAAATCAGAAATCCAGAAGGGTTTGGAAGTGGCGCTCGAACCCGGAAAAGCCGTGGTCGCCACCGTCTTCGATGATCTGTTGCGCGCCTGCGTAATAGGCCACGGCGTCGCGGTAATCCAGGATCTCGTCGCCGGTTTGCGCCAGCAGCAGGTAGCGTTCGGGGCGGGTAATGCGCGCGACATCCAGCGCGGCAAGCTCATCCAGATGCGCCTCGGTGAGCGTCCATTGTTCGCCGCTATGCCAGTGCGTCTGCGGCCCGAGTGCGCTGCGCAGCAGATGCTGGGCATGCACCGCAGGATTCACCAGTATCGCTTTGCAGCCATGCTTTTCGGCCAGCCAGGTCGCATAAAACCCGCCCAGCGAACTGCCAACCAGTGTGATCGCAGCGGGGTCCGTCTGTGCCAGCGTGGCTTCGAT
>JAABQE010000100.1 GCA_011391655.1 Hydrogenophilales bacterium | reverse complement strand
GTGTTTCGTTACCTGAGCCCGCTTGAAGTCAGCCGTCTGGGTGCAGCGATGCGGGGAATGGGCGTGCTGCCGCGCGAGCGGGTGCGGCTTATTCTGCGTGATTACGCAGCCGAAGCCGCCGAGCAGACCGGGTTTGCCACCGATGCCGGCCGTTTCCTCGATGACAGCCTCAAGCTGGCCTGGAGTCCCGAGCGCGCGCAGGCGATGCTGCAACGGCTCGGCAGTTCGGGCCTCCATGCGCAGGACAAGCTGGCCGGGCGCGACCCGGCGGAAATCGCCGGCCTGCTGGCGGAACAGCCGCCGCAACTCATCGCCATGGTGCTGGCGCAGCTGCCGCGCGATGTCGCTGCTGCGGTGCTCGATGTGCTGCCGGGCAGCGTACGCGCAGAGAGCCTGTTGAGTCTGGCGCACAGCGATGCGCCGCATCCTGACATGCTGGTCGAACTGGATGACTGGCTGGCCAGTCTCGATGCGGCCGGCTCGACGCAGGGCGAAGCGGCAGTCGCCAATCTGCTGGGGCAGATGAGCGAGGGCAGTGCGGCGGCTGCCTTGAGCCAGATCGACCACAACGATGCGGAGCTGGCTGCGCGCCTGCGCGTGCGTCATCTCGCGTTTGAAGATTTGGCACGCTTGCCCGAGGCCAGCCGCAAAACCTTTTTGCGCAACGTCGGTGCGCGCGTGCTGCTGCTGGCATTAAAAGGCAGTGATGGCCAGGTGCTGGATGCACTCACCGCCGTGATGAGTTCGACGGCGGCGCAGCGCATGCGCGATGACCTGGACACCCTGGGCGCTGTTCCGGTTACGGCCATTCAGACTGCACAGGATGAAGCCAGTGCGACCTTGCGGCGATTGGCGGCGGAGGGGGCGATTCTGTTCCCGGATGAGGAGGCTGCATGAGCACGCACGACGACCCTGTTCAAAAGGAAACCACGGCATTCGAGCAGTGGGAGGTGGTGGAACTGGCCGCGTCTGCGGATGAGAGCGTGCCGGATAGCCGCGAGCTTGAGTTGGCCAAGCTGCGTGAGACCGCTTATGCGGAAGGCTACGCAGAAGGCATGGCTGCCGGCCGTGCAAAAGCCGAGCAGGCCTGCGGACAGATGAAACAGCTGGCCGAAAGCTTCGACAACACGCTGGATAATCTCGATTTTCATCTTGCCGACATGGTGCTGGACCTGGCACTGGATGTGGCACGGCAGGTGTTGGTCGGGGAACTGGCGGTGCGCCCGCAACACATTCTCGATGTCGTGAATCAGGCGCTTAAACAGATGGCCGAATCAAGCCGCGGCGCCCGTTTATTGCTGAATCCGGAAGACGCTGCACTGGTGCGACCGCATCTGGACCAGGTGCTCGATAAAAACCGGCTGCGCATTGTTGAGGATATTCGCATCGTGCGCGGTGGCTGTCTGATCGAAACCCCGCAAGGCGACCTCGACGCCACGCTGGCTTCGCGCTGGCGCCAGGTGGTGCAAGTATTGGGCTCCAATCAGAACTGGCTGGAATAGGAATATGGAACGTACCGTCCGTTTGCGTGAATACCTGGCAGCGTGCCGCCGCGCCGTCAGCGGAGCCACGCCGATTTCAGGCAGTGGCCGTCTCGTGCGCGTATCCGGACTGGTGATGGAAGCGGTGGGGTTGCGCATGCCGGTGGGCAGCCAGTGCCAGATCCAGGTTCCGGGCGGCCAGAATATTGAAGCCGAGGTGGCGGGTTTTTCCGGCGATCATTTGTTCATCATGCCGGCGTCCGATATTTATGGCGTCATGCCGGGTGCGCGGGTCGTTCCAGACAATCCGATGGCGGTGCAGCCGCCGCGGTTGGGGGTGCGCTACATCATGCGGCGTCGCGCGCAAGACCGGGTGCGGCAGGTACCGGTGGGCGAGCAATTGCTGGGACGGGTACTCGATGGGGCCGGACGGCCGCTTGATGGTCTTGGTCCGCTGTTGCTGGAGCGGCGGGTGCCTTTGTACAGCCGTCCGATCAATCCGCTTGAGCGTGCGCCGATCCGGCAAACGCTGGATGTGGGCGTGCGCGCAATCAACGGCCTGCTGACGGTGGGGCGCGGGCAGCGTCTCGGCTTGTTTGCGGGCAGCGGCGTCGGTAAAAGCGTGCTGCTCGGCATGATGGCGCGTTACACCGAGGCCGACGTGGTGGTGGTGGGCCTGATTGGTGAACGCGGCCGCGAGGTCAAGGAATTCATCGACACCATTCTGGGTGCGGAGGGCATGGCGCGCGCGGTAGTGGTCGCAGCCCCCGCCGATCATCCGCCGCTGATGCGCCTGAACGGCGCTGCGTATGCGATGTCGATTGCCGAATATTTTCGCGACCAGGGCAAGCATGTTTTGCTCATCATGGATTCGCTGACCCGCTATGCGATGGCGCAGCGCGAGGTGGCGCTGGCGATTGGCGAACCGCCGGCCACCAAGGGCTATCCGCCGTCGGTGTTCGCCAAACTGCCGCAACTGGCCGAGCGCGCGGGCAATGGCCGCAACGGCAGTGGCTCGATCACCGCATTTTTCACCGTGCTGATGGAAGGCGATGACCAGCAGGATCCGATTGCCGATGCGGCGCGCGCGATTCTCGACGGCCATATCGTGTTGAGCCGGGATCTGGCCGATGCCGGGCATTACCCCGCGATCGATATCGAAGCCTCGATCAGCCGGGTGCAGCCCGATTTGCTGAGCGAAGATGCACTGGAGCGGACGCGCCGTTTCAAATATCTGTATTCGCGTTACATGCGCAGCCGAGACCTGCTGGCAGTCGGCGCCTATGTGCCGGGCGCCGACGTGGTGCTGGACGAAGGCGTGCGGCTGTATCCCCGCATGCAGGGTTATCTGATGCAGGGCATGCGCGAACGCGCGGCGATGGATGCTGCCCGCGCCGGCCTGGAAGAGGTGGTTGGATGAAGCCGTTTGCGCTGGCGCGGGTGTTGCAACTGGCAGTGCGACGCAGCGAAACGCAGGCGCGCACGGTCAAGCAGGCGCATGGCATCTGGCTGCGCGCACGCGGCAGGCAAGTGCAATTGACCGCACTGCGGGACGCCCACATCGCGCAGCTGGCGGTCGAGCTGCGCGATGGCATTTCTGCTGCGCAGCTGCAGGAAAAGAACCGCCTGCAATGCGCGCAGGCGGCCGAAATGCAGGCGGCGCAGGCGAGCATCGATGCCGCCTACCGCGACTGGCAGGCGCAACTGGCCGAATGGATCAAACTGGATCAACGTGTCAAAGCGCTGCGGCTGCTCGAGCAACGCCATCTGGCACAGATTGACGTCCAGCAGCGGCGGATCGAGCAACGCCAGCACGACGAACTGGTGGAACTGGCTCACCATCGTGAATCAGGACACCTTAGCTGATGCAGTTGCTCG
>JAABQE010000099.1 GCA_011391655.1 Hydrogenophilales bacterium | reverse complement strand
TGCTGGTCGGCATTCAGGTGCCGGATAAGGAAAAGCCCAGCTTTCAGCGCTTTCTGGATGGGCTGGGCTACCGTTATTGGGATGAATCAAGCAATCCGGCGTATCAGTTGTTTCTGGCTTGAATCCCGGATCGGGTAGCGAATGCATGGAGTCCAGTGGCGCGACTTGCCGTTGGAACGTTCGCGAGACTTTTGTGGTCGCGGGTGAACGGAACGTGGTGTGATGTGCCTGCGCAGTTGGCATGGGCTGCGTGTTAACCTCGATTCATGATGAAATTTGTATACGTTTTGATCCTGAGCCTGGTTACGGCGCTGCCCGTCTGGGCGGAGCCGGGTGATGATGCGGTGCTGCGCGCGCATGCCGCGTATGCCGCGCGACAAGTGGCGAATCTCGAACGAGCCGCCACTGATATTCCGGGCGATCACGTGCTGTCACCGTATGTCGAGTATTGGCGTCTGATGCTGTCTGGCCGGGATGATGGGGCACGCCTGGCCGATTTTCTGGCGCGCTATCCAGGCAGCCGTCTGGCCGAGTCCCTGCGTGCCGACTGGCTCAAAACGCTGGGTGTGCGTGCCGCCTGGCCGCAATATCTGGCGGAGTATCCCAACCTGGTCAAACCGGATGTGGCGCATCAGTGTTACGCCTATCGCGCCGAGTGGGCGCTGGGCAGCCGGGCACACCTGCGAGAGGCAGTGTCGCTGTGGTTCAGCGGACGCGATCTGCCCAATGCCTGCGACCCCCTGTTCACCCTGCTGATCGAAGCCGGGGTGCTCAACGAAGAAGATATCTGGCGCCGCATGCGGCTGGCGCTGGAAGCTGGCAACCTGCGTGTCGCACAGGCAGTGGCCCGCGCCTTGCCGGACGCGCAGCGTCCGGCTGCGAGCGTGTTCGACCAAGCGGCGCGTGATCCCGCGCGCCTGCTGAATGCGGGTGGAAAACTGGACTTCAGCCAGCGGGGCGATCGTGAAATTGCATTGTATGCGCTGGATCAAGTCGCCAAAGGCAGTTCCCGTTCGGCTGAGCAGGCATTGCAAAAAAACGCCGCAAAATTCAGTGCAGACGAGTTGCGGGCAGCCTGGGCCCGCCTCGCCACCTCGGCTGCCCGCCGTCACGAGGCGGTTGCGCTGGGCTGGTACCAGCAGGCTGGATATGTTGCCGTCAATGACTTCCAGCGCGAGTGGTGGACGCGAGCTGCGCTGCGGGCGGGCGATTGGCCAACCGTGCAGCGGGTGATTGACAGCATGGGAGAGCCGACACGCACACAAGCGGCCTGGCGCTATTGGCGCGCGCGCGCCCTGCAGGCCAACAAACAACAGCAGGCGGCGAATGCGATTTTTCTGGCACTGTCGCGCGAGCATCATTATTACGGCCAGCTGGCGCAGGAAGAGCTGGGGCCGGTGATGCAGGCGCCGCAGATCAATATCAAAACCGGTGGCGAGAATATCGCTGCAATCGCACGCCAGCCCGGCATTGCGCGTGCCCAGGCTTTGTATGCGCTTGGATTGCGTAGCGAGGCCAGTCTGGAGTGGAACTGGACGGTCCAGGCGTTTTCCGACACCCAGTTGCTGGCCGCCGCCGAATTGGCGCGCCGGATGGAGTGGTACGACCGCGCCATCAACACCGCTGAACGCACCCGCGAGCTGCACGATTTTGAATTGCGATTTATTGCACCTTATCGCGAACTGGCGCGGCAGGCCGCGAGCGACAACCAGATCGATGAAGCCTGGGTGTTTGGGCTGATGCGGCAGGAAAGCCGCTTCATTAACGTTGCGCGCTCCCATGTCGGCGCGGCGGGGCTGATGCAGGTCATGCCGGCCACCGCGCGCTGGATTGCGCAGCGGCTGGGTATCAAGGGGTTTGATGCAAGTGAAATGCAGGATCCTGCCCGCAATATCCAGTTCGGCGCGTATTACCTGAAACATATGCAGACCACCCTGGGTGGCTCGCCGGTGCTCGCCACCGCCGCCTACAATGCGGGGCCGGGGCGCGCCCAGCGCTGGCGCGATACGCGGCCGATGGAAGCGGCCATCTACATCGAATCGATCCCGTTTAGCGAAACGCGCGACTACGTTAAAAAAGTGATGAGCAACGCCATGTATTACGCCACGCGTTTCGGGCAGCCCTCGGTGTTGTTGAAAGACCGGCTGGGCGTGGTGCCACCGCGCAAGACCCTGACTGAGCCAGTGCCGCAAACAGTTGACAGGGTGGAAACCGGGCAACCGGACGAATAGCGCGCAATTGAGATGTTCCGCGCTAAAATCAGCAACGCCTTATATACAGACATCCTTACATCATGAAGATTGAACGCATTTGCATTCTGGGCGGTTCCGGCTTTGTCGGCACGCATCTTGTCAGCCAGCTCGCCGCACGCGGCCTCAAGGTTCGCGTGCTCAGCCACCGTCGTGAAATGGCCAAGGAACTGATCCTGTTGCCCACGGTTGAAGTGATCGAGGCTGACGTACATGATCAACAGGAACTGATCCGGCACTTCCGTGGCATGGATGCCGTCATCAACCTGGTGGGCATCCTGCACGAAAGCAAGGTCGGCCGCGTCGACCTGCCCAGCGCACGCCGGGGGGATTTCCATCAGACCCATATCGAATTGCCGCGCAAGGTGATTCACGCCTGTGGCGAAGCGGGCGTCAATCGTTTGCTGCACATGAGCGCGCTCGGTGCGCATCCCAATTCACGCTCGGCGTACCAGCGTTCCAAGGGCGTGGCCGAATTTCTGGTGCGCGAGTCCGGGGTGCAGCATATCGAGCACGAAAACTGGTATCTCAACGGCCCCAAGCTGATCCATGGCTATGGCCTGAACGTTACGATTTTCCGGCCGTCGGTGATTTTTGGCCGGGGCGACTCCTTCCTGACCATGTTCGCCAGTCTGCTCAAAACCTTCCCCGTGATGCCGCTGGCCGATGCGAACACCCGCTTTGCGCCGGTGCATGTGGATGATGTTGCCCACGCTTTTGCCGACAGCCTCGACAACACGGCGACCTATGGCCAGACCTATGATCTGTGCGGCCCCAAGGTGTACACCCTGAAAGAGCTGGTGAGCTACGTCGGTGAAGTCATCGGCAAAAAACGCAGCATCTTCTCGCTGTGCAATTTCTGCTCATACCTGCAAGCCTGGGCACTGGAATTCAAGCCCGGCAAAAAGTTGATGACGCGTGACAATCATTACGCCATGTGTACCGACAACGTTTGCAAGGGTGGTTGGCCGTCTGTGTTCGGCTTCCAGCCCGCCGCGCTCGAAGCCATTGCGCCCGAATACCTGCGCGCCGATTCGCCGCGTGCGCGCTATGAGGGGTATCGGGAGAACGCTGGGCGCTAAATGTATGCGGACTGTGTACGAAGCGTCGAATGCAGTCGAAGCCCATATGCTTCAGGGCTATCTTTTGCAGGAGGCGATCCCTGCAAGGGTAGATGGCGCTTATCTGCAAGGTGCAGTGGGCGAACTTCCAGCACAGGGTTTCGTTCGGCTGGTTGTTGACGATGAGGACTACGATCACGCGCGTGCGGCGATCGAACGGTGGGAGGCAACCGAGGTGTCCGATCCCATTCCGGCATCCGTTGCAGCGCCACCCCCATCCAAATCCTGGGTTTTTGCTTTGATGGGTGTGGCCATTGGCGTGGCAGGCTCGTTCGCCTATTTTCGCACCCCGGTAACGGATTCGGGTGTGGACTACAATCGCGACGGCGTGCTCGACGAGCGCTGGGTCTATGCCCCCAGTGGCTCGACTCTGGAAAGCACGATGGATCGCAACCTGGATACCAGGATCGACTACATCAGCCATTTTGATCATCAAGGCGAGATCGTAACTGCCGAGACGGACGACGACTTCGACGGGGTGTTTGAAACCCGCTACCGTTTTAAAAATGGCAGCGTCGTGTCGGCCGAATCGGATACCGACGGCGACGCCTACCCCGACCTCAGGGCCGCTTATACGCATGGCGTCCTCGACTCTGTTGAGTATATTGATCCCCATAGCGGCTGGCCGGTTCGGGTCGAGCAGTATCAGCTCGGCAAAGTAACAAGGGCAGATGTCGATACGAATCGCGACGGCAGACTTGATACACGCCACCACTATTCCAGCAGCGTTGACGTCACGCGGACAGAAGTCATCCCGCTGCCGTAAGCCAGCTATCGTGCCTCGCTACTTCTCCGGCAGGACCAGCCGCTTCGCTTCGCAGCCCATAGCAGCGCGCATTTTATGAAAACATACATCGTGGGCGGCGCAGTGCGCGACCGGTTGCTGGGGCTGCCGGTGGTCGACCGCGATTACGTTGTCGTCGGCGCGACGCCGGAGCAAATGGTTGCGCTGGGGTATCTGCCGGTCGGCAAGGACTTTCCGGTTTTTCTGCATCCCGACACGCGCGCCGAATACGCGCTGGCGCGCACCGAGCGCAAATCCGGAATGGGCTACAAGGGTTTCACCGTTCACGCCGCGCCGGATGTGACGCTGGAAGAGGACCTGTCGCGGCGCGACCTCACCATCAACGCCATGGCCGAGGATGATGACGGCGTCTTGATCGACCCCTACGGCGGCCAGCGTGATCTGGCCACCCAGACTTTCCGTCATGTCAGCGAGGCGTTCGCCGAAGACCCGGTGCGGATCTTGCGCATGGCGCGCTTTGCCGCCCGCCTCACCGGCTTTGCCGTGGCGGCGGAAACCAATGCGCTGATGCAGCGGATGGTGGAAAACGGCGAAGTCGATGCGCTGGTGCCCGAGCGGGTGTGGCAGGAAGTCGCGCGCGGGCTGATGGAAACGCAGCCGTCGCGCATGTTTCAGGTGCTGCGCGACTGCGGCGCGCTGGCTCGACTGTTCCCCGAAATCGACCGCCTGTTCGGTGTGCCGCAGCCGCCCGAACACCATCCCGAAATCGACACCGGCGTCCACGTCATGCTTGTCGTCGACTGGGCGGCGCGGCAAGGTTTCAGCCTGCCGGTGCGGTTTGCCGCGTTGACGCACGATCTCGGCAAGGGCGTCTCGCCACCCGGGCTGTGGCCGAAGCATCACGGCCACGAAGCGAAAAGCGTGGAACTGGTGCGTGCGCTCGGCGAGCGCGTGCGCGTGCCAGCCGATTGCCGCGAACTGGCCATTGCAGTGGCGCGCGATCACGGCAATGTCCACCGCGCATTGGCACTACGTGCCTCGACCCTCGTCGAATTGTTTGAACGCGTCGATGCGTTTCGCCGTCCGGAGCGCTTCGCCGAGTTTTTACAGGCCTGCGAATGCGACTTTCGCGGCCGGCCGGGCTACGACCTACGCGACTATCCTGTGCCAGCCTATCTGGCACAGGCCCTCGCCACTGCACGTGCGGTCGATGCCGGGGCAGTGGCACGCAGCGTCACGCCGGATAACATTCGCGATGCGGTGTTTCGTGCGCGGGTGGCAGCGGTTGACGCCTGGCGCAGGCAACAGACGGAGGCGTAAAACCCATGCCCTACAGTGAACAATTCGTGCAGTCGGTGCGCCCGTGGTCGGACAACACCTTCAGTTTCACACTCAGTCGCCCGCAGGATTTTGCCTTTGCCAACGGCGAATTCGTCACCATCGGACTCAAGCGTGACGGCAAACTGGTGGCACGCGCATATTCCATCGTGTCCACCGCTGACCGCGACCATCTGGAGTTTCTCAGCATCCATGTGCCGGACGGCCCGCTCACCAGCCAGCTGGTGCATGTCCAGCCGGGTCATGCGGTATGGGTGAACAGCAAAACCACCGGCTCGCTCACGCTCAACCATGTGCTGCCTGGCCGCACGTTGTACCTGCTCGCCACCGGTACCGGTCTCGCGCCCTTCATCAGCCTGATCCGCGACCCCGCGACCTATGCCCGGTTTGAACGGGTGGTGCTGGTGCATTCAGTGCGCAGCATCGCCGAGTTGGCCTACCGTGACGAGATCGAGGCGCTCGGTAATCCGCAGTTGCTTTATGTGCCGACGGTGACACGCGAAGCGTTTGTCACGCCTGAGCGTGGCGCTGACCTGTTCCGCTCGGGTGGGTTATCGCAACGACTCGGGTTGCCGTTGCCCGATCCTGAACATGACCGCGTGATGATCTGCGGTAACCCGGCGATGACACGCGAGATGACCACCTATCTTAAAGCCGCCGGCTGGACGCTGACCAACCATCGCGGTGTGGGCAATTTCAGTACCGAGCTGGCTTTCGTGATTCATCACGAATAAGGCGCACACACGACAAAACCGCCTCTACATTCGAGGCGGTTTTGTCTACTGTTGGTCAGCCGGGTTCAATCGTCGCGTCCGCGGCCGCGGTGACGATCGCCGTTGCGGTGATGCCGCCCTTCATCACGCCAATTGTTGCGTGAATGGTGATACTGGACACGATATGCCGGGTAATACGGCTCCCGCACCACTACCGGCGCGTAGTAATAAGGCGCCACGGCTGCGTAGGGATAGCCCCCGCTCTGGTAGAACAGGTTGAATCCGTTGAACGGACTGCCGCCGATGGAGACGGCAATCCGTGGTTCGGCGACGACGATGCGGCTCGTCGTGTCGTAGCGGTCACCATGACGGTAATGGTCGCCGGAGGCGAGTGCCGCGACCGGCGCGAGGAAGAGTGCGGCGGCAAGAAAAGTGGTACGTAACATGGTCAGGTTCCTTTCATGAAGTGAGGAGGGGGCGCGCGGTTGGTTTAGCTGCGCCAGCCTTGTTTCCAGCCGTTACCGCGCTGGTCTTCTGCAACGCTGTATGACACGTTGAGCTTGAGAAACCTGCCTGGGTCATAGGGCAGGCGGGTGGTGAATTCGCGATCGTTGAAGCGGTAGCGCACGTCGTATCCGATCAGCACCTGGCGGAAGTTATCGTGGGTGGTGCAGCGCTCAACCTGGGTCGGGCGCGATTCGCTGACTACGCCACTATTCCAGCGGTCGCCCACCACCGCACCGGTGGCGGCACCGACGGCGGCTGCAGCGACCTTGCCGTTGCCTTTGCCCACGGTCGAGCCGATCAGGCCGCCCGCAATGGCGCCGAGGATGGCGCCGCCGGGGTTGTTGGCGCTGCGGTAAGACTGCGTTTCGTAGCCGGTGGTTTCAGTCCAGCATTCCTGGCGCGCTTCGTTGATGGTGTCGTAAACCGGCACGCTGGCAACGACCGGGGCGCGGATGACCATCTCGTTGTCCTGGCGACGGTCGGCCTGGGCGGTGCCGCTGGCTGCTAACAGCACGGCGATCAGGGTCGTGTTGAGTGTGCGTGTATTCATGCTGACTCTCCTGGGTTGATTCAAAGTGGTGCGGGTTAAAAGAAAGGGGTTAGCGACGCGGCTGACGCGGGGTGTTGTCTTTGCGGTCAGGCTTGTCCTGTTGCTGGCGGCGCTCGTAGCCATAGCCGTAGCCGGGTGGCTCGTCGCGTTCGGCTTCGCGCTTGCTGCTACGTGCGTCCTTGTTCGAGGTGAGGGGTTCCTCACGCACATCGTCGCGGCTGTCGCGCTTGGCCACCATGAAGGATTCATTCATGCCATCCGGGTTATAACGGCCGTCCGGATTCGCCTGGGCAGATGTGGCCAGCGCCAGCCCCAGTGCAGCCAGTCCAAGCATCCATGTGTGACGTGTGTTCATGTGGTTTCCTTGTTTGGGAGGCGATGTCTCGCTTCCATGCTTCGCAGTTTGGGTGAGGAAAGTAAGCGCTCTGTTTCACGCAAGGGTGATTTTGTAACCGTGTGTAACCGGATGGGAAGCGCACGGCGCGCGCGCTATAGTTGCCGCATGGAAAAAGACCTGATTTATGTGACGGATGACGATCCCGGCATCCGCGACCTGGTGGCCGAATACCTGAGCACGCAGGGTTACGCAGTTGAAACGGCGGCAGATGCGGCAGCGCTGGACCGGCTGCTGGCGGTACGGTTGCCACGGCTCGTGGTGCTGGACTGGATGATGCCGGGTGAAGATGGCCTGTCGATTGCCCGCCGCCTGCGTGCGCAGCCCGGGTTTCCGCCCATCATCATGCTGTCGGCCAAGGGCGAGGACATTGACCGCATCATCGGTCTCGAGGTCGGCGCGGACGACTACCTGCCCAAGCCGTTCAACCCGCGCGAGTTATTGGCGCGCATCCGCGCCGTGCTCCGGCGGAACGATGCGGTTTCGCCGCAGGCTGCGGCGGCGCCCGCCAAGGCCTTTGCTTTCGGCCCCTTTGTCGTCAACCTTGACGCCCGCATCCTCAGCCGGGACGGCGCTGAAATTGCACTGACTGGCGGCGAATACGAACTGCTGGAGATTTTTGTCGCCCATGCCAACCGCGCACTGTCGCGTGACTGGCTGATGGATCAGTTGCGCGGCTTCGAGCGAGACCCATTCGACCGCAGCATCGACGTGCGGGTGAATCGCCTGCGCAAGAAAATCGAGGACGATCCGGCCAATCCGGCCTACATTCGCACGCAACGGGGACAAGGGTATTTGTTTGTGCCACGCGGCAAAGATTAGTCGTTTGCCAAAAGTGGCGTGTTTGCGCGATTATCAAGCAAACTGATAGCCTCCCTTTGGGGACCGCACCTCCTGACAAAAAAACAAGATGACCTCAGCTTCTTCCAGAACGGGTAAAAGAGAGCAACGGCGTCATGCGCGGCTGGCTACATCGCAGACCGCGCACATCCGTTTTGGCGAAGGCGAGGTCATTCCAGCCGAAATCCGTGACTATTGCCAGACCGGGCTGTATGTGACTTTTCCCGGTACACGGACGCCCGACGCGGCCATCCCGGCGCTGGTGGGCGATTCTGTGCTGGTGGTGTTTGCAGGGGGCGCTTCTGGCGCCTTGCGATGCAAGGGACGCGTCGCGCATGTGTCGCCCGGTGGGGTCGGCATTTTCACCGCTGCTCTGTCCGACGCTATCGTGCAAACCTTGCGCTCGGCGAGTGCGCAGCGTACCCAGCCTGATTCAGCGGGAGCAGGTTTTGGTCTGAGCCCGCAACAGGCCCAGGCGTTGCAACTGGAATGCACCAGCCAGTTCCGCAGCTTTCTCGATATGGTGATGCAGGATTTTTTCAAGCGCGCCGTGGAGCGGTTGGGGGAGGCGGGCCAGGACGAGCCGAGTTTTCTGGAGCGTTCCCGTTACGAGTATGGCGTTCAGGAACTGGCGCAGCGTCGCAGCCGGATCGAAGACGATTTTTTCAATGCCATCCGCGACCGCATTCAGTACGTCGGATCGATCACCCAAGCCTCCCTGGACGGGGCGGCGGGCAAGCTGTCTCTCGTTGACGAGGCTGAGTTCGAGGACTGGCTGAGTTTGTCGGCGGTCATCAAGCAGATCGAGTCGGGCATTGCCTCCCCGCTCGCTGAGTTCGAGCAGCGCTACAGCAGGCTGCTCGGCATGCCGGTCGACAAGAAGAACAATCCGCTCGGCCCGGAAATGATCGGACATGCTTTCCAGGATGCCATTCAGGTGCTGGATTTTTCCAATCCCATGCGGGCAGTTCTCTACAAGGCGCTTGGGCAAGCGGTGTCGAGCCGCAGCTTGGTGCTATACCAGCAGCTCAACCAGACACTGGCTGCCCTGCAGCCGGCTATCCCGCCTGAGCCGGGCCGTGACACGCCGAAGCGGAAACCGGCTTTGGCCGCAGCCGCGGAAGCGGCGAAAACCCGACCTGTCGAAAGCGATCAGCCCAAGCCAGATCTCGCCGACATTGCCGACACCCTGAACGCCCTCTACAAGCAGGATCAGACGGGTACGCCACAGACACCGGAAAGTACCGAGTACAGCCTGGATCGTATTCTGGCGACGCTTAATCAAACCCAACGACGCGCAGCAGCTGACATTCCCATGGCGTCAGCAGCGCGACCCAGTCCGCAGATGGGCGCTGCACCAGGGCATCCGGCTGCCGCGCGACCTGACGTGCTGCAAATGGTCAGTCGCGTGCAGCAGGCCGCGCACCAGCTGGTCGGGCACGATAAGTCAGCGCCAGTTTCCGTTGGTGCGCCGGTGGGAACCGGGATGAACGTGCCGGAGGTCAGCCTGCGCGAGTTGCAGCTTGCCCTGGATAGCTTGCCGCTGGTGAGCCAGGCCGTGGCAGGCATGCCGGTGTCATTGACGGATCAGATTGATGCACACATCGCCTCGAGCGGGAGCGGGGCCAGACGGATTGCGCCAGACCAGCGGCGGATTCTGGATACCACCGCGGATCTGTTCGCCCGTGCCCGCGCAGACTTTGTGCCCAGCTCGGACGTGGAGCTGCTGGTGAGGCGGCTGGAGCGCCCGCTGCTCAAGCTGGCGCTGCAGGACGCCAATTTTCCCAACCTGCCCGACCATCCCGCCCGGCAGGTGCTCAATCTCATTGAGCAATACGCCGTGGCGGCGGATGACAAGGGCAAGTTTTTTGATGCCAAGCTGCAACGATTCCTCTACCTGCTGGTAGATCGCGTCTGCAGCCGGGCCGACGAGGATCCGGGTATCTTCGTGATGGTTCGCGACAGCCTCGAAAAAGTGCTGCTGCCGATTTTGCAAATCCGCAGAACGCGCGTGGCGCGCCTGCAGGAAGCCAGCGAGGGGCGGGAGCGCATCCGTGCGGCCCGCACCCGGGTCAACGCGGCGCTGGAACAGCGTCTGGCGGGACGTGAGGTGCCCGGCATGCTGCTGCGCCTACTGGATGCGGGATGGCGCCAGTATCTTGTCCTGCTGGAAATGCGCCAGGGGGCGCAGGGCGAGTCCTGGGATGCGGGCTTGACCGTGCTGGATCGACTGTTCGCCTGGCTCGGGCCCGCGCCCGCACATGCTGACGCGCCCCGTGCCCCAGAGGCGGTTCAGGCATTGCTGGGCGAGGTCGAACGTGCGCTGGCAACGGTCAATGTGGACGCCAAATTGTTGACCGCGTTCATGGACGAACTGGGTGACAGGCTCGCCGATGCGTCGTCGCGGCCCGCAGCCGGAGCCGCGATGGTGCTGGTTCCGCCAGGCAGGTTGGCGCCCCCGCAAGGCGAGGGGGACGATGCGCCCGCGCATCGCCGGCTGGCAGATCGCCTGCGCGTGGGCGACTGGTGGGATTTCAGTCTGGACGGCAGCAGGGTTCCGATGCAGCTCATTTGGGTCAGCCAGTCGTCATCTGGCTGCGCTTTTTGCAATCGTTCCGCGACCAGCAAAACGGATCTCACCCTGGCCGAGCTCGTCCGGCGGATGCAGGGGGGGCTCATCAAACCGGGCAAGGATCTGGATATGCCGCTGTTTGAGCGTTCAGAACAAGCCTTGTTCGATGAGACGTATCAGCGCCTGGTGCATCAGGTCATGCACGACCCGGTGACGGGGTTGCTCAATCGCAAGGGGTTCATGCATCACTTGACCCATCTGGCCATGCCGGACCAGACGGACAAAGCGCATGCGATTGGCATCATCGAGTTTGACCAGTTCCGCATGATCTACAACACCTGCGGTGTGGCGGCGGCAGAAAGCCTGGCTCGCAGTCTGGCCAACGAGGTTCGCGCGCTAATCGGCCCTGATGCCGCCATCGCCACGTTCCGCGACGATACCCTGGCGATTCTGCTGTCCAACTGCAGCCGGGACGACGGTTGCCAGGCCATCGACAGCCTGCTCAAGCAGGTGAAGGATTACCATTTCCAGCATGGGGAGCACAGCTACAGCATCGGTTTCAATATCGGCTTGACCGAATATGCGCCGACCCGATTCAGCGCCGTAGAAGCCATCCGGCATGCCGACTCGGCCTGTATCACGGCAAAGTCGATGGGGCGCAACCGGATGCAGATTTATGAGCAGTCCAGCCCGCAGTTGCAGTCCCAGGAATCCATGATGGATTGGGCAGGACGCCTCGACTCCTTTCTCAAAGGCAGCGGCTTGTATTTGCGCTGTCAACAGGTGATGCCCATCAGCACGGACAACACCGCTCTTCTGCCCTATTACGAGATTTTGCTGGGTATCGATAGCGAGGCCGGAGAGGAAGTCAGTCCCGTGCACTTCGTTCCCGCAGTGGAAAGCCTGCAGCGTTCACACGAACTGGATATTTGGGTGATGCGGAACGTGTTTGAATGGATCGGCGCCCATCCGTCTGTTTTCGCGTCCCTGGGTGGGTTCGCCATCAACCTTTCGGCCAACTCGCTGAGCAATCCCGAGGTGATGAGCTATCTGCAGCAGGTGCTGCCGGGCAGCGATATCCCCACCCACAAGATCGCCTTTGAAATCACGGAAACTGCCGCCATCGAGAGTTATGGCGCCGCGCAGGACTTCATCCGGGAAATTCGCCGCTATGGCTGCAAGTTCTCACTGGACGACTTTGGCAGCGGTTTTACTTCCTATGCCCACCTGAAAAACCTGCGCACCGATACGCTTAAAATCGACGGCAGCTTCGTCAAGGACATGCTGCAGAATCCAGACGACTACGCCATGGTCAAGTCGATGAACGACATTGGACATTCGCTGGGTCTGATCACGGTGGCCGAATACGTGGAATCGCCCCTGATCCTGGAGGCGCTCCGGGAAATCGGGGTCGACTATGCCCAGGGCTACGCCATTCACAAGCCCTGCCGCATCGACGAACTGTTGTCGGCGCGGGAGCCTGTCTTCATCAAGTGAGTGCCCGTTGGCTGCGAAACCTGCGACCGGCCCAGTCGGGATTGGCCGACGCCATTTCTGGCGGGCAAGTCATTCAAGTGCCTGACCCATGCCCCATTCTCTCTTCGCCCGTACCGCGCTGACGCTGGCGCTGGCCTTCATCGTGTTTCAGGCGGCAGCGTTCTGGGTGGTGTATCGCACCCTGATTGTGCCGGTGGCTGAGCGTTCGGCGAATGACCTGGCGGGCCTGGTCGTGTTGTCGGCGCAAACCTGGGTGGAATTGCCACCGCAGACGCGTGCCGCGTTCGAGCGCGAACTGGCGAGCCGCCATGGCTTGCGCCTGACCACCGTCGATGTGGGCGCGACGGCCGAGGCGCCGCCGTTTACCTTCCGCCGCCAGATTGAAGCCGCATTGAGCCAGCGGCTGGGCGACACCGTGGTGTTGCACGGGGTGCCGGGCACGGCGGCAGCGTGGCTGGACATTCCGCTGGGCGGGCACGATTTGCGCGTGGGATTTTTTCCGGATCGCTATGCCGTCAAGCTGCCGCTGGCAACCATCGCAGTGGTCGCGCTGGGTACGTTTCTGAGTCTGTTGACGGCCCTGCTGCTGGTGCGCCGCATCACTGTTCCGCTGGCGCGTGCGGCGCAGGCGGCCGGCCAGGTGGGTGCGGGGGAACTGCCCGAGGCCTTGCCGGAAACCGGACCCGCCGAGCTCGCTGAACTGGCGCGCTGTTTCAACAAGATGGCGACCGAAGTGCGCGATCTGCTGGATAACCGCACCACCTTGCTGGCGGGCATCTCCCACGATCTGCGCACGCCGATGACGCGGCTGCAGCTCAATCTGGAAATGCTGCGCGACGACGCCAGCCCGGCGCGCATCGACCGTGCGGTGAATGATCTGGCCGACATGAACCAGCTGATTGGCGGCTATCTGGAACTGGCGCGCTCCACGCAAGCGGAAACGAAAGTGCGCTTCGATCTGGCGG
>JAABQE010000098.1 GCA_011391655.1 Hydrogenophilales bacterium | reverse complement strand
ACCTTCCAGAACTATTTCCGCATCTATCAAAAGCTGTCGGGCATGACCGGCACGGCCGACACCGAAGCCTTCGAATTCCAGAGCATCTACGGCCTGGAAACCGTGGTCATCCCGACCCACAATCCGATGATCCGCAAGGACGAGCACGACCAGGTCTACCGCACCGCAGCCGAGCGCGACCAGGCGGTGATCAACGACATCCGCGCGCGCAACGCCAACGGCCAGCCGGTGCTGGTCGGCACCACGTCGATCGAAGCCAACGAGCATCTGGCCGCCGAACTGGAAAAGGCCGGGCTGCCCCACAACGTGCTGAACGCGAAGCAGCATGCGCGCGAAGCCGAAGTGATCGCACAGGCGGGCATGCCGGGCGGCATCACCATTGCCACCAACATGGCGGGACGCGGCACCGACATCGTGCTGGGCGGCAGTATCCAGAAAGAAATCAGCGCCATCCAGCAAGACGACACCCTGTCCGACAGCGACAAGGCCAGCCGCATCGCTGCGCTCAAGGCCGACTGGCAGGTACGCCACGACGCCGTGCTGGCCTCGGGCGGCCTGCACATCATCGGCACCGAACGCCATGAATCGCGCCGCGTCGACAACCAGCTGCGCGGCCGTTCCGGACGCCAGGGCGACCCTGGCTCCAGCCGCTTCTTCCTGTCGCTGGAAGACCCGCTGCTGCGCATTTTCGCCTCCGACCGCGTCGCCGCGATCATGGATCGCCTGAAGATGCCCGAGGGCGAGGCAATCGAGCATCCATGGGTGACGCGCGCGATCGAAAACGCGCAACGCAAGGTGGAACAGCGCAACTTCGATATCCGCAAACAGTTGCTTGAATACGACGACGTGTCGAACGACCAGCGCAAGGTGATCTACGAACAGCGCAACGAAGTGCTGGCGAGCGACGACATTTCCGACACCATCCGCGCCATGCGCGACGACGTGCTGCATGAAACCATCAACCTGCACATCACGCCGGGCAGCATGGACGAGCAGTGGGACGTGCCGGGACTGGAGAAAACGCTGGCCGCACAGTTCAGCCTCGACCTGCCGCTGACCCAATGGCTGGAAGACGACAAGACGCTGAACGAAGAAGGCTTGCGCAGCAAAATCTGCGAAGCAGCGGACGCGCTCTACAAGGAAAAAGAAGCCATCGTCGGCGCCGCTGGCCTGCACCAGTTCGAACGTGCGGTGATGCTGCAAAGTATCGACAGCCACTGGCGCGAGCACCTGTCCGCGCTGGATCATTTGCGCCAGGGCATCCACCTGCGCAGCTACGCGCAGAAGCAGCCCAAACAGGAATACAAGCGCGAAGCGTTTGAGCTCTTCTCCGCGATGCTCACCGGCATCAAGGCCGAAGTCACGCAGACCACCACCACCGTTCAGGTGCGCGCGCCCGAGGATGTGCAGGCAGTCGATCTGCATGACGAGCTATCCAACGTTCAATACCAGCACGCAGGTTATGACGAGTCACAGGACTTTGCCGCAGCCGAAGTCTCTGGCCTGGACTTCTCCCACGCCGGGCGCAACGATCCCTGCCCTTGCGGGTCGGGCAAAAAGTTCAAGCAGTGCCACGGCAAGCTGATTTAAGGAGCCACCATGCCGTATTACGTTTTCCGTCTGGGTATGTTCAAAGTGCTTGAAAAGCAGGGCGAATGGCCGACTTTCAAGGAAGCCAAGGCGCATACCAATGAGCTGCGCAAAACGCTTGACCCCAAAAGCGGCGACAAATACAAAATGATGTTCGCCGACAACGAAATTGCTGCGCAGGAAGCCCTGACGGCTGAGCGTGTGCTGGAAACAACGCTGTCAGGTGATGACTGGTAGCCGATCGGCTGCGGGTTCGCCTGACACTACGTATACCGCCTGATGGCTGAATACAACGAAGACGCTTACAAACTTGCCCGCAAGGCCTACATCGAGTTCAGCTGCCCATTCGAGCGAGCCTTGCTGTCACGCTGTGTGGGCTGCAACCGCTCCCGCAAGCTCAACCTGGCCGAGCGCGAGGCGATTGCCTGTGGCGACGCAGCGGTACGCGAACACTGCCTGACGTTTTATCGCGCGTTGCACGACAATGCGCAGTTCGCCCTCAAGATCAATCCCGATACACCGTGGCCGTTTGGCAAGGAAATCCGCGCCCAATGTGGCGGGGTGCGTGGCCTGGCCGAAGCACTATCAAGCGCCAGCGACGACAGCACCGATATCGCCACGGTCGTGCTGCTGGCCAACGAGCGCTTTGGCGGCAGTGCCGAATTCCCCTATTCGGAAATCATGCGTGCCGTGGTGCACTACGAGCCGCGCAAGCGGCGTTGAATACCTGCATGCGGAACCCGGGAGCGTTGCTGCTGTCTCTTGGGCGGCTTTCCTTTTCTGGCTACACTGACTGCGTGCGCGCTCGCCTCCACCGATTCCTGTTGATGTTGCTGATACTGGTCCTGCCGCTGCAGGCGCTGGCTGCTGCGTCCATGCTGGATTGCGCCTTGTCGCATCAGGCTGTGGGGCAACCGCTGGCGATGGCAGACGACATGATGGCGGGCTGCCACGAAACGGATCCACCGGATGCGCCGCCCGCACAACACGACTGCACGCACTGCGCCGCGTGCGCACTGGCATCGGCCATGCTGATTCCGATCAGCGATCGCCTGGCGATTTCGCCTGTTCCGTTCTGCTTCACGTCACAGCCTGCCGCTTCATTTGCCGGCTTCATTCCAGACGGCCCCGAACGCCCCCCTCGAGCCACCCTCGCCTGAATCCCGCGCCGACTGACGGCGCATACACCGATTCTGGGCGCGGCTGCATGGCCGCGCGATTTGCGAGGTTGATCATGTTGAAAGTTTGTTTACATCGTGCGATGCCGCGGGCGGGCGCGCGATCCTTGGGGCTGGCGGCCTGCGCCTGGATGGCATGGCTACCGGCGGCACTGGCTGCTGAAACCGCCCCGCCCGAACCCGTTGCACCGGTCCCCTTCCAGCAGTATCAAAGCTGGCGCGACGAGCCGCTACAGGACTGGCGCGAGGCCAACGAGCGGGTCGGCGCAATCGGAGGCTGGCGCACCTATCTGCGCGAAGCGCAGCAGGAAAACGCTGGTGCGGACAACGGGCATGCACACCATGGACATTGAGGCAATCATCATGAAGTCGGCGAGCTTGTCGCCACGCGCCCTCGCCTTGCTGTCTGTCACCCTGCTCGGCGGCTGCGCAAGTTTTTCGCCGGATGGCGGCTTCGATGCGATTCAATCCGCCACCCAGTCGCGCATCCAGAAGGGCGTGGTCTGGGTGCGCGATGACGCCAGCCGCAGTCAAACCCAGGCGCAGGTCGATGCATTGCTGGCGCAACCGCTGTCGGCCGATGCTGCCGTGCAGATCGCGCTGCTGAATAAC
>JAABQE010000097.1 GCA_011391655.1 Hydrogenophilales bacterium | reverse complement strand
CCAGCACGCCAATGATCTCGAACGGCGCCTGCTTGATGCGGATGATCTTGCCGATCGGGTCTTCGTCGCCAAACAGTTCGCGCACCACCACCTGCCCGATCACCGCCACCCGCGCGCCGCTGCGCACGTCGGCCTCGTTGAAAAAGCCGCCCGACTCCATCGGCCAGTCGCGCACCACCACATAGTCGGGCGTGGTGCCGAACACCGAGGTGCTCCAGTTGATGCCGTTATAAATCAGTTGCGCGCTGCCGGACGACACGGGTGCAGCCGCCAGCACGTCTTTCAGTTCACTGATCGCATCAGCGTCGTCGAAGGTGAGGGTGGGCGCGCTGCCGCTGGGCACGCGCGCGCCGCCCGAGGTGCTGGCGCCCGACATGATGATGAACAGGTTGCTGCCCATCGATTTGATCGACTCGCGCACCATCACCTGTGCGCCCTCGCCGATCGCCATCATGAGAATGACCGCCGCGACGCCGATGACCATGCCCAGCATGGTCAGAAAACTGCGCATGCGGTGGGTGGCCAGTGCGTGCCAGGCGGTTTCGAGCAGGCTGCTGAAAATCATGCGACCGCCTCCGCCTGCGCCACATCTTCCACCACGCGGCCATCCTGAAACCGAATGCGCCGCCGCGCATAGGCGGCGATATCGGCTTCGTGGGTGACCAGCACCAGGGTGATGCCTTCTTCGCGGTTGAGCTGGCTGAAAAAGTCCATCACCTGACGGCTGGTTTCGGTGTCGAGATTGCCGGTCGGTTCGTCGGCAAAAATAATGCGTGGCCGCGTGGCCAGCGCACGTGCGATCGCCACCCGCTGCTGCTGTCCACCCGACAGTTGCAGCGGCGTGTGATGCGAGCGCTCCCCCAGCCCCACCCGTTCCAGCATGGCCTGCGCCTGCTGTCGCCGCTCATCCCGCGCCATGCCGGCATACATCAGCGGCAGCGCGACGTTGTCGAGCGCAGTCAATTTGGGCAGCAGATTGAAGCCCTGGAACACAAAGCCGATTTCGCGGTTGCGCAATGCGGCCAGCTGGTCGGACGACAAGCGGCTGACATCCTGCCCGCTGAGGTGATAGCTGCCCCGGCTGGGGCGGTCGAGGCAGCCGAGCAGGTTCATGAAGGTGCTTTTGCCGGAACCCGACGCCCCCATGATGGCGACGAACTCGCCCTCGGTGATATTGAGGCTCACCCCGCGCAGCGCCTGGAACACACCGGCGCCGGTGGCGTAATCCTTTTCGAGACTGACCACCTCGATCAGCGGCCTGCCCGGTGTCGCCATCAGAACAAACGCCCGCGCGACGGCGCGCTACCGCTGTCCTTTTTCACTGTCAGATCGGCCACGATGACCGCATCGCCCGATTTGAGCGTGCCGCCGACGATCTCGGTGTACGCCTTGTCGCTGATCCCGGTTTTGACCGCCACCCGCACCGGCTTGCCGTCGGCCAGCACATACACCGCCGAACCGCGCGGCTTGCTGGCACCCTCGGTCGCGCTGTCAGCCGGACGGAAACGCAACGCCGTGGTCGGCACCCGCAAGACGTTCGGACGGGTTTCCACCTGCACCCGCAGATTGGCGGTCATCCCCGGCATCAGCGCGAGGTCGGCATTGGCGACATCAACCACCACGTTGTAGGTGACGACGTTCTGCTCGGTCTTGGCGTTCAGCCGCACCTGCCGCACCACGCCGTTGTATTCGGCGTCGGGAAACGCATCGACGCGAAACTTGACCGGCTGCCCGATCTTGACCTGCCCGATGTCGGCTTCCGACACGGTGGAATCGATCTGCATCCGCGTCAGGTCCTTGCCAATCTGGAACAGCGTCGGTGTCTGGAAACTCGCCGCCACGGTCTGGCCGACGTCCACCTGGCGGTCGATCACGGTGCCGTCGACCGGCGAACGGATCTTGGTAAAACCGAGATTGATTTCATCGCGCGTCTGCTGCGCGCGCGCCAGCCGCAATTGGGCCGCCGCCTGCGCCTGTGCCGCCAGCGCCTGATCGAGCTCCAGTCGTGACACGTATTCCTGCTTGAACAGGGTCTGCATCCGCGCGGCGTTGGACTGCGCCAGATTCAGCTGCGCCTGCGCGTTGGCCAGATTGGCGGTACTTTGCGCCAGCGCGGCCTGAAACAGCGCCGGATCGAGTTCGGCCAGCAACTGCCCGGCCTTGACCTGCTGGTTGAAGTCCGCCTCGATGCGTTGCACCGTGCCCGAGACCTGGGTGCCAACGTTGACCAGCGTGACCGGGTTGAGGGTGCCGTTGGCCGACACCTGCGCGCTGATATCGGCGCGCTCCACCGCTTCGGTGCGAAACTGCGGCTCGTCCGGCTGGTCCTTGCCGCTCCACCACCACCCTGCCGCCGCTGCCATCAACAGCAACACTATCATTCCCAGCTTTTTCATTTCATCCCTTCCCGCTGCGCGGGTTCCATCCAGTCCCAGCTCAATTCACCCATCGCCTGCGCCAATTCGGCACGCGCCACGCGCAGCCCCAGTTGCGTCAGCAACTGGGTGTAGCGCGCCTGCGCCAGGCTGGCTTGCGCGCTCAGCACGTCGAGCAAAATTCCCAATCCGGCCTGATAGCGCCCAAGCGCCAGTTTTTCGGCTGCCGCTGCGCTTTCCACCAAATCGGTACTGCGGCTGTCCGCTGCGGTTTCGGTTTGCAGGCGGTGATACGCCTGCCACACGTCGAGCGCCACCTGGTTGTTGACACTGTCGCGATCCACCGCTGCCAGCGCAGCCTGGGTCTGTGCGGCCTCGATCTGATAGGTGCTGCGATAGCCGGTGAACAGCGGAATGGTCAGACTGAGCCCCAGACTGGAACTGTTGGCCGCCAGCGCATCAAATTCCTGCCGCCGCGCATTCACAAACGCCGACAAACGCGGCATGCCATCGGCCCTGGCGCTTTGTACCCCCGCCTCGCGCGCCTGCAGCGTGGCTTCCGCCGCGCGCAACTCCGGCCGCCGGCTGCGTGCCGCCTCGATTAACGCATCCACCGCGTTATTCATGCCCATTGGCTGGCTGAACGCCCATTCGTTATCGACCACGCTGAAGCGGTTTTGGCTGGCGTCTCCCATCAACGCAGCCAGTTCACCCTGCAGGCGCGCGGCCGCGCCTTCGGCACGGATGCGTTCGATCTGGCGCTGGGTGAACTGGGTTTTGGCCTGCAAGCGGTCGACCGGAATCGCGCTGCCCGCGCCCACCCGCGCGTCGGCGGCCTTGAATGCGGCGAGCGCCGACGCTTCGACCTCGCGCGCAGCGGTAATCGCGGCCTGCGCCGTCAGCACATTGAAATACGCAGTGACCGTTTGCAGATACAGCACACGCACGCTGGCTTCATGGCTGGCGAGTGCTGCTGCCAGCAAGGATTCGGCGGCAGCGCGGCGGGCCGCGCGGCCGCCAAA
>JAABQE010000096.1 GCA_011391655.1 Hydrogenophilales bacterium | reverse complement strand
CTGCGCCGGAATGGCATTCCCCCCTGCTGCAAACCGTCTTTGTGATCGCCTACATCGTGCTGGCCCCCCTGGTCGGGGCGTTTGCCGACGCGTTGCCCAAAGGGCGTGTCATGCTGATCGCCAACAGCGTCAAATTCGTCGGTTGCCTTACCATGCTTGGCGGACTGCATCCGCTCCTGGCCTACGTCATCGTGGGGATTGGCGCGGCCATGTATTCACCCGCCAAATACGGCATCCTCACCGAGCTGCTGCCCCCCGAAAAACTCGTGATCGCCAACAGTTGGATGGAGGGCGCTACCGTCGCCGCTATTGTGCTGGGCGCCATCATCGGTGGCGCGCTCATCAACCCGCAACTAGCCGGGGCCACCCTTCATAGCCTGGGAATGGGTGGCATGCTCATCGCCCCCAAGTTCGCCATCGTCGTCACCACCGGCCTGTACCTGAGCGCGGCCGCCATCAATCTGTTCATCCCGCGCCTGCCGATCGACCACAAGCCCGCCAATACCTCCCCCTTGTTTTTGCTGCACGATTTCGGCCACAGCTTCATGTTGCTGTGGCGCGACCCGCTCGGCCAGGTTTCGCTTGCCGTCACCACCCTGTTCTGGGGTGTCGGCGCCACCCTGCGCCTGCTCATCATCGAATGGGCCGCACTCAACCTCAAATTCACGCTCGGCCAAGCCACCCAACTCACCGCCGCCACGGCAGTAGGCATCGCACTGGGTTCCATTCTCGCGGGCAAATTCGTGCGCCTTGAACACGCCATCCGCACCCTGCCCGCCGGCATCGTGCTGGGCCTGATACCCATCTCGCTGATCTGGGTCGAAAGCCTGACCCTGGCTGTAATACTGCTCATTCTGCTCGGGGTGCTCGCCGCCTTCTTCGTGGTGCCGATGAACGCCCTGCTGCAACATCGCGGGCATCTATTGATGGGGGCCGGCCACTCCATCGCCCAGCAAAATTTCAATGAAAACATCAGCATCCTGCTATTAACCGGCGCGTATGCCTTGATGGTTCGCTCAGACTGGCACATCCACACCATCGTCTGGGTGTTCGGGCTGTTCATCAGCAGCGTCATGACGGCAATATGGCTACGCCACCGGCATGATGTGGTGCATTAATCCGCCGATAAAGCAGGTGGCAGCACTCGAAGCGACAACCGGTTTGCTGCCACTCCGGCCCTCCACATGAACGAAACCCTCGCCTGGCTCCCCGCTGAACTCGCCGCATTGCCGCGCTACGTGGTGGCGCTGGCAATCGGCCTGCTGATGGGGCTGGAGCGTGAGCGCAACCCGGCGGCTAAAGCAGGCCTGCGCACCTTTGCGCTGACGGCCTTGCTGGGTGTACTGGCGGCGCATCTGGCAACGACGCTGGGTGAACAGTGGTTGATCGCGGTTGGGCTGCTGCTGGTCGGCGCCATGATGATCGCCGCCTACCTGCGTGATCCGCAACCGGAAGGCGACCCGGGAACGACCACGGTCGCGGCGCTGATGCTGTGTTACGGCCTCGGCGTGCTGGTGTGGCACGCCGAAATCCAGCTCGCGGTCATGCTCGGCATCGCCGCCACAATGTTGCTGTATTTCAAGCCGGAATTGCGCGGCTGGAGCCAGCACATGACCCGGCGCGACCTGCTGTCGGTGCTGCAGTTTTCCGTCTTGTCGCTGATCATCCTGCCGCTGGTGCCGAACCGCAATTACGGCCCGTATGGCGCACTCAACCCCTATCAAATCTGGTGGATGGTGGTGCTGATCGCAGGCGTCGGACTGGCGGGCTATGCCGCGCTGCGGCTGGTCGGGCAGCAGCGCGGCGCGGTGATCCTCGGCCTGCTCGGCGGACTGGTGTCGTCCACCGCCACCACGCTGGCATTCAGCCGCCACGCCCGCACCAGCAGCGCGATGCTGCCAATCGCGGTGATCGTGATCGTGCTCGCCAATCTGATGGTGCTGGTGCGGCTCGGCGTGCTGACCGCCGTGCTGGCGCCGGGCGTGTTGTCGCACCTGCTACCGGTGTTGATCGGCGGCCTGGCCATCGGCGGGCTCGGTGCTGCCTACGGCGTGCACCGGCTGCGGCCACAAGGCGAAATGCCGGCACTGGCGATGGGCAATCCCACCGAGTTGCGCACGGCTGTCGGCTTCGGCCTGATGTATGCCGCCGTGCTGCTGGCATCGGCCTGGCTGTCCGACTGGCTGGGCACGCGCGGGCTGTATGCGGTTGCGCTGGCGTCGGGGCTGACCGATGTGGACGCCATCACCCTCTCCAGCCTGCGTCTGTTCAATCTGGACAAGCTCTCCGTTACGGCAGTGGTCAACGTCATCGTGATCGCCACGCTGGCCAATCTGCTGTTCAAGTCAGCGCTGGCCCTGTTCATCGGCGGCAAGCAAATGGCACGCCATGCGGCAGCAGGCATGGGCACGGCAGGTCTGGGGCTGATCGTCTCCTGGGCTATAATGCGCGGCTTTTCCGCCTTGTAAAACGCCCCGCCATGGAAGCCGAAAACCTCAATCAGATTGAAGCCAAACTCGCCGACTTAGGCGCCCGTTCCACCCAACTCCGGGGGTTTCTTTGACTACGATCGCAAGCAGGATCGTCTCGAAGAAGTTGTCCGCCTGTCCGAAGCGCCCGATTTCTGGAACGACGCCGCCCGCGCACAAGAACTAGGCCGCGAACGCAAATCGCTGGAAGACGTGGTGCTGGTGCTCGACCGCGTCGCTGCCGGGCTGAAGGACGCCGCCGAACTGTTCGAGATGGCGCGCGAGGAAAACGACGACGACACCCTCGCCGCCGTGCAAACCGACATCGCCAGCCTGGAAAAGGATGTGTCGACGCTGGAATTCCGCCGCATGTTCAACAACCCGGCCGACCCCAACAACTGCTTCATCGACATCCAGGCCGGCGCCGGCGGCACCGAAGCCTGCGACTGGGCCTCGATGCTGCTGCGGCAATACCTGAAATACGCCGAACGCAAGGGCTTCAAGGCCGAGCTGCTGGAAGAATCCGAAGGCGACGTCGCCGGCATCAAGTCCGCCTCGATCAAGATCGAAGGCGATTACGCATACGGCACCCTGCGCACCGAAACCGGCGTCCACCGCCTGGTGCGCAAATCGCCGTTCGATTCGTCCGGCGGCCGCCACACCAGCTTCGCCAGCATCTTTGTCTACCCCGAAGTCGACGACTCCATCGAAGTCGACATCAACCCCGCCGACCTGCGCGTCGACACCTACCGCGCGTCCGGCGCGGGCGGCCAGCACATCAACAAGACCGACTCCGCGGTGCGCATCACCCACCTGCCCACCAACATCGTGGTGCAGTGCCAGAACGACCGCTCGCAGCACAAGAACCGCGCCGAAGCGATGTCGATGCTGAAATCGAAACTCTACGAAGCCGAACTGCGCAAGCGCCAGGCC
>JAABQE010000095.1 GCA_011391655.1 Hydrogenophilales bacterium | reverse complement strand
CACCGCGGCCAAGCAGATCGGCCTGTTTTTGCTGATCCTCGCGGTGGTGAGCGCGGCCATCGTCGCCTTCATCATCTACACCATGACGCTCGGCAAGATCAAGGAAATCGCCGTGCTGAAGCTGATCGGATCCAGGGACCGCACCATCGCCGCGATGATCATGCAGGAGGCGCTGGGGCTCGGCGTGATCGGCTTCTTCGTCGGCAAGTTTGCCGCCACGCTGTGGGCGCCGGCCTTCCCCAAATACGTCCTGCTCGAAACCGGCGACGCCGCGCGCGCCTTCGTGCTGACCCTGGTGGTGTGCGCATTGGCCTCGCTGCTGGCGATCCGCGCCGCGCTGAAAATCGACCCGGCGGAGGCGATCGGTGGCTGACCGCTCAGATCAGGCCCGGCCGGCAATCCTCATCGAAGGCATCACCAAGCGCTACGGCAGCGGCAGCGCCGCAGTCGATGCGCTGAAGGGGGTCGATATGACGGTCTATCCCGGCGAGGTGGTCGGGTTGATCGGGCCGTCCGGCTCCGGCAAGTCGACGCTACTGAAATGCCTCGGCGCGGTGATCGAGCCGAGTGCCGGGAAATTCACCCTCGGCGGCGAGGTAATTTTCGACAACGGATGGAAAACCGGCGACCTGCGCGCGCTGCGCCGCGACCGCATCGGCTTCGTGTTCCAGGCGCCCTACCTGATCCCGTTTCTCGACGCCACCGACAACGTCGCGCTGCTGCCGATGCTGGCCGGCGTGCCCAACGCCGAGGCGCGCGCCATCGCGCTGGAAATGCTCACCGCGCTCGACGTGCAGCACCGCGCGCAGGCGCGCATCGCCGAACTCTCCGGCGGCGAGCAGCAGCGGGTGTCGATCGCGCGCGCGCTCGCCAACAAGCCGCCGATCATCCTCGCCGACGAGCCGACCGCGCCGCTCGACAGCGAACGCGCGCTCACCGTGGTGAAAATCCTCAACCGCCTGGCGCAGGAATTCCACACCGCGATCATCGTCGTCACCCACGACGAAAAGATCATTCCCACCTTCAAGCGCATCTACCATATCCGCGACGGCAAGACCTACGAAGAAGCGGGCGAGGGGCGGGAGATCACGTGAGAAACCACAAACCATGAAATCGCCTCGTGCTGCCACGTTGAGCCTGCTTGCCGGACTTGCCATCATGGCTGGCAGCGGCCCGCTCCTGGCCGACCCCATTGCCTCCAGCGCCAAGCCCCTTGCACTCCGGAGCATCATGAAAGATCTGGGCAAAAACGCGCAGGCCATCACCGAGGGGATTTCACACGAGGACTGGCCTCAGGTCGAACAAGCCGCCGTGCTGATTGCCGATCATCCGCAACCGCCGCTCTCCGAGAAAATGCGCATCATGCGCTTTGCCGGCACCCGCATAGGCAAGTTCAAGTCGTACGACGGCGAAACGCATGATGCCGCCATGACGGTCGCCAGGGCCGCCCGATCTAGTGACGGCGAGGGTGTCATTCTCGCCTTCCAGACGCTTCAGACCGCCTGCCACAGCTGCCATCAGGCATTCCGCGAACCCTTGGTCAAACACTTCTACGAGACGTACTGAGAAAAGTGCGCACGGGTTTGCCGTTTTGCAATGGACTGGCTTTCCCTTCAAACTGGAACATGAACCGGAGTCAATAAACATGCCATCACACACACCACGCGGCGTCTCGATCTGGGTGATTTCTCTCATTGCAGTCGGGTTCGGCCTGCTGACCATCAAGGAAGGCGGCACGATCCTGTTCGGCGACACGGCAGCGCGCGCCGCGGCCGGGAACTATGTACCGTTCGTGCTGTGGTTCAATTTTCTGGCGGGATTTGCCTATGTCATCGCCGGTATCGGGCTGTGGCGGCAACAGCGCTGGGCCGCATGGCTGGCTGCCGCCATCGCCGTGGCGACAGCGCTTACCTTCGCAGTCTTCGGCGCGCACGTCGCATCCGGTGGTGCCTACGAGCAACGCACGGTGATCGCCATGAGCCTGCGTACCCTGGTGTGGACGGTGATCGCCGTGCTTGCCTACCGCAAATTGATACGAGACGGGATGTGACACCATGAAACTTTCTTTCCTAGGCGCAGCGCGCGAAGTCACCGGTTCCAGCTATCTGGTGGAGACCGATGACGTGCGTTTTCTGGTCGACTGCGGCATGTTCCAGGGCGGGCGCGAAACACGCGCCAAGAACCAGCGCGCCTTCAACTTCGATCCGCGCAGCATCGATTTCGTCCTCCTGACCCACGCCCACATCGACCACTCCGGCCTGCTGCCGCGCCTGGTCGCGCTGGGCTTCAAGGGCAAAATTCACACCACCCGCGCCACCTGCGACCTGCTGGCGGTGATGCTGCCGGATTCGGCGCACATCCAGGAAAAAGAGGCTGAATACGCCAACCTCAACCGCTTCCGCAAGGACATGGACCGACGCGACAAGGCGAGGGGGCTGCCGCCGCGCGACACGGCGCCGTTGTATACCGTGGCGCAGGCGCAGGCCTCGTTGAAGCAGTTGAATCCGGTCGACTACGATCTGGAAATCGCGCCGCACCCGCTGGTGCGCTGCACCTTCCGCGACGCCGGCCACATTCTCGGCTCGGCCATCGTCGAGGTGTGGGTGGGCGAAGGATCACGCCGTCGCAAGATCGTGTTTTCCGGCGACCTCGGCCAGCCGGCACGGCCGCTGCTGCGCGACCCCACACCTATCCACGACGCTGACTACCTGGTGGTCGAATCGACCTACGGCGACCGCGAGCACAAGAGCATGGACGCCACCGAGGACGAACTGGTCGAGGCAATCAACAACACCATCGAAAGAAAGGGCGGCAACGTCATCATTCCCGCCTTCGCGGTGGGGCGTACCCAGGACATCCTCTACCTGCTGGCCGACCTCACCCGGCAGGCGCGCATCCCCAAACTGACCGTGTTCGTCGATTCACCGATGGCCACCGCCGCCACCGAGATCACCTACAGGCATATGGAACTGCTGGATGCCGAAACCCATGCGCTGATGGGCAAGCACGGCGGCGCGGCGCATTTTCGCAAACTCAACTTCGTCGAGGACGTCGAAGAGTCAAAATCGCTCGACCGAATCAGGGGCGGTGCCGTCATCATTTCGGCCAGCGGCATGTGCGAAGCGGGGCGCATCAAATTCCATCTGCGCACCAACTTGCCACGCCGCGAATCGACTATCCTCATCACCGGTTTTCAGGCCGCCGGCACCTTCGGTCGCCGCCTGGTCGATGGCGCCAAGCGCGTGCGCCTGCTCGGCGAAGACATTCAGGTGCGCGCCGATCTCTACACCCTGGGCGGACTGTCGGCACATGCCGACCGCACCGCACTGCTTAACTGGCTGGGGCACTTTCGCAGCAAGCCGCGCCAGGTCTTCGTGGTGCACGGTGAGGAGGCCGTGGCA
>JAABQE010000094.1 GCA_011391655.1 Hydrogenophilales bacterium | reverse complement strand
AGCCTGGCCGAACTCGGTCAGCGCGTGCTGCTGGCCGACCTTGATCCGCAGGGCAATGCGACCATGGGCGCGGGCATTGAAAAGCGCACCGCGCTGCCGACCGTGTACCAGATCCTGCTGAACCAGGTGACCTTGCGCGATGCGCGGATGCGTTCCGAGCCCGGCCATTTCGACGTCATTCCGGCCAACCGTGAACTCGCGGGGGCGGAAATCGATCTGGTGAATCTGGAGCAGCGCGACCTGCGCCTGAAGGTGGCGCTGCGGCAGGTGGCCGACGACTACGATTTCATCCTGATGGACTGTCCGCCGACGCTGAATCTATTGACCGTCAACGCGTTTGCCGCAGCCGAGTCGGTGCTGATCCCGATGCAATGCGAGTACTACGCGCTGGAAGGGCTGACCGATCTGGTTGCCACCATCAAGAAGGTGAAGCAGCGGCTGAATCCGGATATCCAGATCGAGGGCCTGCTGCGGGTCATGTTCGATCCCCGCAGCACGCTGGCGCAGCAGGTGTCGGACCAGATCAAGCGACATTTCGGCGACAAAGTCTACGACACCGTGATTCCGCGCAACGTGCGGCTGGCGGAGGCGCCCAGCCACGGCTTGCCCGTGCTCGCCTATGACCCTCAGTGCAAGGGCGCCAAAGCGTATATGGAACTCGCCGAGGAAATGCTCAAACGGAGCCAGAAGGACATGCATTCAGGCCTTGCGGCCGGGGAGAACACAGATGGCCAAGCTTAAGGGATTGGGGCGCGGACTCGACGCGCTGCTGGGCGGCGAAGACAATGCCGCGCCGCCGCAGGGCGACCTGCGCATGATGAAGGTGACGCATCTGGCGCCCGGCAAATACCAGCCACGTACCCAGATGGACAGCGAATCGTTGCAGGAACTCGCCGACTCCATTCGCGCCCAGGGGCTGATGCAGCCGATCCTCGCGCGCGAAGTTGCCGGCGGCTACGAGATCATCGCCGGTGAGCGGCGCTGGCGCGCGGCCCAACTGGCCGGCCTCGCCGAAATCCCGGTGCTGGTGCGCGAGGTCGCCGACGACGCGGTGGCGGCGATGGCGCTGATCGAAAACATCCAGCGCGAAGACCTCAATGCCATCGACGAGGCGCATGGCCTGCAGCGCCTCATCCATGAATTCGGCATGACCCACGACGCCGCGGCGCAGGCAGTCGGAAAATCACGCACAGCGGTCTCCAACCTGTTGCGCTTGCTGAACCTGTCGCGCCCGGTGCAGGACATGCTGACTGCCGGCCTCATCGAAATGGGCCACGCGCGCGCCTTGCTGCCCCTGCACGCGAATGCGCAACGCGAACTGGCGCACGAAATCGAAACCCGCGGCCTGTCGGTGCGCGAGGTCGAGCGCCGCGTGGCGCGGTTGAAAGACAACACGTCGACCCAGCCCGCCAAGCCGGCCGTTTCGCGCGATATCCTGCGGCTGGAAGAGGCGCTGTCGGATGCGCTGGGCATGACCGCTCACGTGCAAAGCAGCAGCAAAGGCGGTGGCAAGCTGACCCTGCAATTTGCGAGTTCCGAAGAGTTGCAGGGCCTGCTGCAAAAGCTGGGAATCCAGCTCTAAAGACAAAAATCGGCGCGAGTGGATGTCGATGCGCTATACAACATCACTACGTACTGAAATTCATCATCAAGCTGTTTGATGATTGCATAGGCCTCACTAATTCTAGTATCATCGCCGGCTAATGTTTACCGGCAACCGCCGTATCGGCATTTCTGGCACCCAGCGGGTTGCGCTGGCGCAGGCGGGGCTGGCGCCCATCGCTGCGCTGATCGGGTGGATTGTTGCCGGGGTCGGCGCAGGCATCGCCGTAGCGTATGGCGTACTGGTGGCGCTGGCGGTCAGCGCGGTGCTGGTCTGGCGCGAACGAGGGTCGATGCGTCATCCCGAGTGGGATCAGCATCGCTTGTTCAAGCTGTTTATCCGTGCGGGGATCGAACGGCTGGTTTTGCTGGTGGGGCTGCTGCTTGTGGGCCTTGGCGTGCTGAAGCTGGCGCCCCTGCCCATGCTGCTGGGTCTGGTGCTGGCGCAGTTTGCTTGGCTGGCAGCGGCGATAAGCAGTCGTAACGAAAAGTAGAGCGCCTGTCCGCGCGACGGGTATTGCCAAGGTCGGTTTTGAATGGGGTCGCGCGTCGAATCCATCCAAAACCCACTTAACTGAATTTGATCACTATGGCTTCGGAATACGCATCCTCCGGCGAGTACATCAAGCACCACCTGCAAAACCTGACCTATGGGGAGTTGCCCGCAGGTTATGCGCGGCACGACGGTACCGTCCTGACCGAGGCAACCAGAACATTTGCCCACGGTGCAGAAGAAGCGGCGGCCATGGGCTTCTGGGCGATCAACGTCGACAGCATGCTGTTCTCGATCGGTCTCGGTGTTCTCTTCCTGTTTTTCTTCCGCATGGCGGCCAAAAAAGCTACCACCGGCATACCTGGCGGTCTGCAGAACTTCGTCGAGTGGATCATCGAATTCATCGACACCTCCGTGCGCGGCTCCTTCTCGCATAAGAATGCACTGGTTGCGCCGCTGGCACTGACCATCTTCATCTGGGTATTCCTGATGAACGTGATGGACCTGCTGCCGGTTGACTGGCTGCCCTTTGCCGCGACGCTTGCCGGCGTGCCCTATCTGAAAGTGGTGCCGTCAACCGACCCCAACGTGACCTTTGGCCTGTCGCTGTCGATCTTCGTCCTGGTGCTGTACTACAGCATCAAGATGAAAGGCGCGGGCGGTTTCTTTTCCGAGCTCGCGTTCCAGCCCTTCCCCAAGTGGCTGTTCCCGGCCAACCTGCTGCTTGAAGGTGTGGGCCTGATCGCCAAGCCGATTTCGCTCTCGCTGCGTCTGTTCGGCAACATGTACGCCGGCGAAATGATCTTCATCCTGATTGCGCTGATGTTCGGCGGCGGCTGGATTCTGGCGCTGTTCGGCGGTGCGTTGCAGTGGGCGTGGGCGGTGTTCCACATCCTCATCATCACCCTGCAGGCCTTTATCTTCATGACGCTGACCATTGTGTATCTGGACATGGCGCATGCCGAGCATCACTGATTTCTGCTGTAACGATTAACTGGTTTTCTGTTTTTAACTTTGATTTTTACTTTTAGGAGCAACAAATGGAAATGACTCAAGCCGTGCTGTTTATCGCTGGTGCCCTGATGATGGGTCTGGGCGCACTCGGTGCAGCCGTTGGTATCGGCATCCTCGGTGGCCGCTTCCTCGAAGGTGCTGCCCGTCAGCCCGAACTGATCCCGATGCTGCGTACCCAGTTCTTCATCGTGATGGGTCTGGTCGACGCCGTGCCGATGATCGCTGTTGGTCTGGCCATGTACGTTCTGTTCGCTGTCGCCGGTTAATTCTCTGCGCAATTTGTAGTTGATACAGCGCTTAT
>JAABQE010000093.1 GCA_011391655.1 Hydrogenophilales bacterium | reverse complement strand
GACGTTTTCGAGCTGGCGCACGTTCCCGCTCCAGGGCAGGCTCACCAGTGACTTGAGTGCCGCATCCGACATTCCCTTGGCTTCCATCCCCAGCTCACGCGCGCTTTTCTGCATGAAATGGCGCACCAGCAAAGGAATATCCTCACGCCGTTCACGCAAGGCCGGCAGCCGCAGCCGGATCACATTCAGGCGGTGGAACAGGTCTTCCCGAAACAGACCTTCGCGCACCCGCACTTCCAGATCCTGATGGGTCGCCGCAATCACACGCACGTTCACCTTGATCGGCGAATGGCCCCCCACCCGATAAAACTGCCCATCCGACAACACGCGCAGCAAGCGGGTTTGCAGCTCGGCGGGCATGTCGCCGATTTCATCCAGAAACAGCGTGCCGCCGTCGGCCTGCTCGAAGCGGCCGCGCCGTTGCGCTGCAGCGCCGGTGAACGCGCCGCGCTCATGGCCAAACAATTCGGACTCCAGCAAGTCCTTGGGAATGGCGGCCGTATTCAACGCAATGAACGCCCCGCTGGCGCGCGGGCTGTGGCGGTGCAGGGCTTGCGCCACCAGCTCCTTGCCGCTGCCGGATTCGCCCGTAATCAGCACGGTGGCATGCGAGTGCGCCAGCCGCCCGATGGCGCGAAACACCTCCTGCATGGCGGGCGCCTGGCCCAGAATTTCGGGCGCCGGGACATCGTTGCCGAGCAGCACATCGCTGCTGGCATTTTCTGCCAGCGCACGCTGCACCAGCTCCAGCGCCTGGTCGACGTCAAACGGCTTCGGCAGGTATTCGAACGCGCCTCCCTGAAACGCCGCCACGGCACTGTCGAGATCGGAATACGCGGTCATGATGATGACCGGCACTTTGGGCAAGCGCTCTTTCAACGCCTGCAGCAACTCGAGGCCACTCGCCCCCGGCATGCGGATGTCGGACAACACCACTGCTGGTTGGCTGCGCTCCAGTTCACGCAAGGCATCGCTCGCCGAGTTGAACACCATGCACGGAATATTCTCGCGCTGCATGGCCTTTTCGAGCACCCAACGAATGGAGCGATCGTCATCAACAATCCAAACACAAGTAGATTTCGCCATGGGATTCAGGTGGGTAATGGAAGAAAAATCGAAAAAACGGTACACCCCGGGCGACTTTCACAGTCGATGGTGCCGTGGTTTTGCGCGACCAATGTCTGCGCCACCGCCAGCCCCAAACCACTGCCGCCTTCGCGTCCGGACACCAGCGGATAAAAGATCTGCCCACGGATCTCGTCGGGGATGCCGGGGCCATCGTCGATGATGTCGATCCGCATGCCCAGCTGATTGCGCCGGCTTTCCAGCGTGCTCTGCCACGCCACCCGGGTTTTGAAAATGACGGTTCCCTGGCCGTGCATGGCCTGGATCGCATTGCGCGCAATGTTGAGTGTGGCCTGGATGAGCTGCTCAATATCCGCGCGAATCTCGGGCAGGCTGATGTCGTAATCGCGCCGCAGCGTCACGCTCGGGGTTTCGGCCAGTACCAGACTACGCACCCGTTCCAGCACTTCGTGAATGTTAACCGCACCAAAACGGGGCGCCCGATGCGGCGTCAGCAAGCGCTCCAGCAGCGACTGCAGGCGATCCGATTCCTTGATGATGACCTGGGTGTATTCACGCAGCGATTCACGCGGCAATTCATGTTCCAGCAATTGCGCTGCACCGCGAATGCCGCCCAGCGGATTCTTGATCTCGTGCGCCAGATTGCGCAGCAACTCGCGATTGGCCTCCTGCTGCATGCGCGCCTGCTCCAGTCGCGCAATACGCATATGCGGATCGACCGCGCGCATCTCGATCAGCATGGCGCCCTGCGGCCGTTCCAGCGGTGAAATGCTGCACCCCAGCCGGATCGGCGGATGTCCGTTTGCTGCTACATCGATCTCGTATTCGATAACGGTTTCCTGCTGGGTACGCGCGGTCTGAAGCGCCGTCATCAATTCGAGGCTGTGCTCAAACATCTGTCCGGCCGCTCCTCCGACCAGCAGCACGCCGGATATTCCGAGCAGGGTTTCGGTCGCCGGATTGACATACTGAATGCGGTCAGCCGCATCCAGCACCATGACGCCAGTCGACAGACAATCGAGTCCTGAAAATTCACGGGGGAAGGAAGGCATCGTGCTCATGCACTCAATGAAAGCACTGATTGTGCCAGCATAAGCACTCGCCTGCCTGGCAGTCGCACTTGCGTTTGAGAGTGACGCTCCGGCCAGAACGAGATGCCTGACGCGCGCGACAAAAGGGGGCGCGAAGCTTACTTCAGGTTCGCCAATTCGCGCTGGATAGAGACTACATTCTGCTCATGTTGCTGCACGCTATTGCGCAGGTTTTTAACCCGATTCTGATAGCTGGCATCTGTCGCACGTTCGCCTGGCGCTAGCCGCTCGCCCAAGGTCAGCTGGCGGCGTGCCTCCGCAGCATTTTTGCGCTCGCCATCGATTTCATCCTGCAGTACCTGGCGACGAATATCATCACGACGCTTCTGCGTGCCAGCATCGATACGCGGAAAGTCTGCCGGGCTGGGATTGGCGGACGCACGTTTGCCGGATGACTTTCCCCGTGACGGTAACGGCCCGGGCGCACCCGGCATGTCGATCCGTTTGGCCCCTTTTTTATACACATCGGTGAACGTGACATTGCCCGCTTCATCGATGTATTTGTAGATTTCAGCCTGCGCGGGCGCAACCAGAATCAGGCACAGCAGGAAGGAGAAGGGAAGATTTGGCATAGGAATGAGTGTAGCGTACCCATTTGGTAACGGCCAAAAGCACCCATTCTGAAGACGGCCGCACGCATCGCGCAGGCAGGCATCAATAAAAAAGGGCAGCCGAAGCTGCCCTTTTTGCTGTTCGCGCGTCGCGCTTACAGCGAGTAATACATCGCAAATTCAACCGGGTGGGTGGTCATGCGGAACTTGGTGACATCTTCCATCTTCAGCGTGATGTAAGCGTCGATCATGTCGTTGGTGAACACGCCGCCACGAGTCAGGAACTCGCGATCCTTGTCGAGCTCGTCCAGCGCCATTTCCAGGCTGTGGCAGACTTTGGGAATCTTCGCGTCTTCTTCCGGCGGCAGGTCGTACAGGTCCTTGTCTGACGGGTCGCCAGGGTGGATCTTGTTCTGGATGCCGTCCAGACCCGCCATCATCAGCGCAGCAAAGCACAGGTAGGGGTTGGCCATCGGATCGGGGAAGCGGGTTTCGATGCGGCGTGCCTTTTCGCTGGCGGCGATCGGAATACGGATCGAAGCCGAACGGTTGCGTGCCGAGTAAGCCAGCATCACGGGTGCTTCAAAGCCGGGAACCAGACGCTTGTACGAGTTGGTCGACGGGTTGGTGATCGCGTTCAGCGCCTTGGCGTGCTTGATCACACCGCCGATGTAGTACAGGCACA
>JAABQE010000092.1 GCA_011391655.1 Hydrogenophilales bacterium | reverse complement strand
CATTGACCAGCGGCTCGCTCGGGTCCCGCGGCGGCCGCGCCATAAGGCCGGGTTCTGGTTTTTCGAAAGCGATAGCGAGCGACAGCGTGACGGAAATCACCATGTTGACCCAAAGAATCTGTACCGGGGAAATCGGCAGGGTCATCCCGAACAAGACAGCAATCAGCACCATGGCCGCCTGGGCGCTGCTGGTCGGCAAGACATAAACAACCGCCTTGCGCAGATTGTCGTAAACCGTTCGCCCCTCCTCGACTGCGGCGGCAATGGAGGCGAAATTATCGTCAGCGAGGACCATTTGGGCGGCCTCCTTGGCGGCTTCCGTGCCCTTGTCGCCCATTGCGATACCGACATCGGCGCGTTTCAGCGCCGGCGCATCATTGACGCCATCGCCGGTCATCGCGACCACTTCGCCATTGGCCTGCATGGCTTCAACCAGACGCAGCTTGTGTTCCGGGCTGGCGCGGGCAAAGACATCAACCTCGCGCACCACATCGCGCAGTGCCGCCGGCGCCAGTGCCTCGATCTCGGCCCCGGTCAGCGCCTTGCCATTGCTGCCGATACCCATGCTGCGGGCGATTGCCGCGGCCGTGATGGCGTGATCGCCGGTGATCATTTTGACGCTGATACCGGCGGCATGGCAGGTAGCCACCGCGCGGATCGCCTCCTCTCGCGGCGGGTCCATGATCCCGGCCAGGGCGAGCAGGGTCAAGCCCTGCTCGACATCGGCAAAGTCGATTTCGCGCCGGCCTTTTTCCATCGGCGCCGAGGCCAGGGCAAGAACGCGATAACCGTCGCTGGCCAGCGCTTCAATCTGAGACAACCAGAAGGCGCTATCGAGCGCCGCATCCTCGCCACCCTGACGCTGCTGTTGACACATCGCCAGTACCGCCTCCGGCGCGCCCTTGACGAAGACAAAGCTGTGACCGGCGTGATCGTGATGCAGCGTTGCCATGAAGCGATGCTCGGCCTCGAAGGGAATGACGTCGATCCGCGGCAGGGACTCGCTCTCGAAGTGCGGCTCAAGCCCGGTCTTGAGGGCGAGCGTCACCAGCGCCCCTTCGGTCGGGTCACCTTGCAGCAACCAGGCACCCTCCACCTTGCGCAAGGTCGCGTCATTGCACAGCAGAGCAATGCGGGCAACATCAGCCAGGGCGGGCAGCGCTGCGGCATCGAGTTCCTGGTCGCCAATGGCAAAGCCCCCGTTCGGCGCATAGCCGACACCGCTCACCGTGACTGCATGGTCGGCCGACACCAGGCGCTGTACCGTCATCTCGTTGCGGGTCAACGTGCCGGTCTTGTCGGAACAAATCACGGTGACGGCACCCAGGGTTTCCACCGCCGGCATGCGCCGAATGATCGCGTTGCGCCCGGCCATGCGCTGCACGCCGATCGCCAGCGTGATGGTCATGATCGCCGGTAGTCCTTCAGGAATGGCGGCGACGGCGAGGCCGACCGCAGCAAGGAACATCTCATCGACCGGCAAGCCGTGCACGAACATGCCGAAAGCGAGAGCAAGCAGCGCCAGCAGCAGAATGCCAACGGTCAGCCAGCGCCCAAAAACCGCCATCTGCTTGAGCAGCGGCGTTTCAACATTTTCCACCTCGGCCAGCAGGCGGCCGATACGGCCGATCTCGCTGCGGTCGCCAGTCGCCACCACGACACCGCGCCCCTGCCCGAAAACAACCAGTGTGCCGGAATAAGCCAAGCCGCTGCGGTCGCCAATTGGCGCCTCGGCCGCTACCGCAATATTTGATTTCTCGACCGGCTCGGATTCGCCAGTCAATGCGGCCTCCTCGATCCGCAGGCTGCGCGTCTCGAGCAGGCGCAGATCGGCTGGCACCTTGTCCCCCGAAGCCAGCAGCACGATATCGCCCGGGACCAGATCCTCGGCGGCAATCTCCTGGCGCCGCCCGTCTCGCAAAACCACGGCATGCAGTGACAACATGTTGCGGATGGCGTCGAGCGACTTCTCGGCCTTGCCCTCCTGAATGAAGCCAATCAGCGCGTTGATCAGTACAACACCAACAATCACCGCCGTATCGACCGCATGACCCAACATCGCGGTGACGACCGCCGAGGCCAGCAGCACGTAAATCAGGACATTGTGGAACTGGAGCAGCAGACGCATCAGCGGCCCGCGCTTACGCGGTGGCGTCAAACGATTCGCCCCGTGTTCAAGCAGGCGCTGGCCGGCCTCGGTAGCGCTCAGCCCGTTGGCTGCGGCTTTTTGCGCGGCAAGTACTTCCTCTGCTGACAGTTGATGCCAGAGCGTCGTGGTATTTGTCATCAGTTAGCTTTCAAGGGACCAGCAAGACATCGCGTCCCGCATCATAAAGAACATTCCGGGTAACGCTACCGAGCAGGCGCTCTTCAACGACGCTGCCACCGTGCTTGCCGAGCACGATCAGATCAGCGCCGATTCGTTCCGCCTGTTCGCGGATTGCCGTCGCCGGCGACTGGCGGACAAACTGCGTACTGCTTCGCAACTCTCCGGGTGCCGCAAGACGCTCAATGAAACCGCGCATCCTTTGCTCGACGCGAAGGCGCTCTTCAGCGCGATACCGCTCAATATCAGCATTTGACGCACCAGCCAGCCGCATACGACCCTCAAATGGAATGAGATAGGCGTTTACCAGCGAAAACCGGGCTTCTGGAAAAAGCCGGATAACTTGGCGCGCCGCTCGCTCCGCCGGCTCGGAAAAATCTACCGCAACCAACAGATGGGCGTAGCCGGCGCTCGCCGGCCTTTCACGATCCACTCCTTTGGCCGGAGTGCACACCACCAGCACCGGGATGTTTGTTTTTTCCAGCACTTTGAGTGCCGTGCCACCCAATACAGTATCGCTGATCCAGTCCTCACCGTGCTCACCGACAACAAGTAGCTGCGCTGATTGTGCATCAGCGAAGGCGACGATCTCCGTTGCGACGCGGCCGGTTCTGGTTTCACCATGGACGCGGATACCATAGCGTCCGGCGATTTCTCTACTGAGCTGAGACAGGCGATCACGGGCCGCCAGGATGGGTTCGGTCGCGGCCCAGCGTTCCGCATCGTAAATATTCTTGATGGTGGCCCAGAGGCCATCGTCAAAAACATGCAGCAGCCAAAGGTCGGCGTCCGACTGCCTGGCCAATAACGCCGCCCGTTCAATGGCGAGGTCTGATCCTGGCGAAAAATCGGTTGCAACAACAATGATACTGACTGATTCTGGCTTCGAACTGTCCATAATACCCTCCATCAACCACTGTTCCACCGACGTCAGATTGACCTCGAATGTTGCTGATAATCTAGCCCGGATAAGCCATAGGGTATATACAGGTTATTGATACTGACCTTTCGAGATATCCGGCCAAGGCGAAAAAGCTGCAAGCAAGCCACTTATCCGCCAAAACCGCGAACCCAATCTGCACGGCATGGTCATAACCCTACTGTCAGGGGG
>JAABQE010000091.1 GCA_011391655.1 Hydrogenophilales bacterium | reverse complement strand
ATTCATTCAATTAAAGGAAAAACCATGACTCAACCCTATACCGTGCTGGTGCTGTGCACCGGCAATTCCTGCCGCTCGCAAATGGCCGAAGTGCTGCTGAACCATGACCTCGCCGGGCAAGTGCGCGCGCTGTCCGCCGGCACCCGGCCGCAGCCCAAGGTGGCCGATGGCGCCATCGCGGCGCTAAAAGAGGCGGGCCTGAACACCGACGGTCTGCACCCGAAGGACATTGATGCCGTGATGAACGAAAACATCGACCTGGTGGTGACCGTGTGCGACAACGCGAAGGAAGCCTGCCCGATTTTCCCTAAGCCGATTCCCGCCATTCACCTGCCATTCCACGATCCGCACGGCGAACCGCTGGAGAGCTTCCTCGCGGTGCGCGACGATATCCGCAACCGCCTGGTTGCCGCCGTGCGCGACAAGTTCGGCCTGCAAGCTGCCGCCTGATTTTTTGCCATCGGAATCCCCGTCATGACCGAACCCGTCTACAACGTGCTGTTCCTGTGTACGGGTAACTCCGCGCGCTCGATCCTCGCCGAAACCTTGCTCACCAACCTGGGCAAAGGCCGTTTCCGCGCTTTCAGCGCGGGCAGCCACCCTGCGGGACAAATCAATCCGTTCGCGCTGGAATTGCTGGAGAAAAGTCATTTCCCCATCGCCCATCTGCGCAGTAAATCATGGGACGAATTCGCGCAGCCCGATGCGCCGCAGCTCGATTTCGTCATCACCGTCTGCGACAACGCGGCGGGCGAAGTGTGTCCGGTGTGGCCCGGCCAGCCGATAACCGCGCACTGGGGCATCCCCGATCCGGCGACAGTCGTGGGTACCGACGAGCAGAAGCGCCACGCCTTCGTCGATGCGATGAACCAGCTGCAGCGCCGCATCTGCATGTTCGTCAGCCTGCCGTTCGCCACGCTAGACAGCATGAAGCTGCAACAGGCCGTGCGCGATATTGGTAAGACCACATGAGCGCACCGTCTTTCAATGGAGTGCGCACGATGGGCGTGCCAGGGATACCGTCGTGCCGGGCTTGATCCGGAATGACGGATAACGAGATGAAACCATGAGTGTCCAATGTGAAGTCACCGCCAAAGTAGCCGCTGGCGTTCAAATGAACTTGTTCGAGCGCTGGCTCACGCTGTGGGTGGCGCTGTGCATCGTTGCCGGCGTGCTGCTCGGGCAGTTTTTGCCCACCCCATTTCAGGCGCTGGGGCGCATGGAAGTCGCGCAGGTCAATCTGCCGGTCGGCCTGCTGATCTGGGTGATGATCATTCCGATGCTGATGAAGATCGACTTCGGCGCGCTGCATCAGGTGAAGTCGCACTGGAAGGGCATCGGCGTCACGCTGTTCGTCAACTGGGCGGTGAAGCCGTTTTCGATGGCACTGCTGGCCTGGATCTTCATCCGTCATGTGTTTGCCCCGTATCTGCCGGCGGAACAACTCGACAGCTATGTGGCGGGCCTGATTTTGCTGGCCGCCGCGCCGTGCACTGCCATGGTGTTCGTGTGGAGCCGGCTGACCGGCGGCGATCCGTATTTCACCCTGTCGCAGGTGGCGCTGAACGACGCCATCATGATCTTCGCCTTCGCGCCCATCGTCGGCCTGCTGCTGGGGCTGTCGGCGATCGTGGTGCCGTGGGACACGCTGTTTATCTCGGTGGTGCTCTACATCGTCATCCCGGTGATCCTCGCGCAGGTGTGGCGCAAGTTGCTGCTCAGGCGCGGACAGACGGCATTCGACGCGGTGATGGCGCAGCTCGGCCACGCCTCGATCCTGGCGCTGCTAGCGACGCTGGTGCTGCTGTTCGCCTTCCAGGGCGAGGCAATCATCCAGCAGCCACTGATCATTGCGCTGCTGGCCGTGCCGATCCTGATCCAGGTGTTTTTCAATTCGTCACTGGCCTACTGGCTGAATCGAAAAGTGGGCGAAAAACACAGCGTGGCCGGCCCGTCGGCGCTGATCGGCGCGTCCAACTTTTTCGAGTTGGCGGTGGCGGCGGCGATTGCGCTGTTTGGCTTCCAGTCCGGTGCGGCGCTGGCTACCGTGGTGGGTGTGCTGATCGAAGTACCGGTGATGTTGCTGGTGGTGCGGGTGGTGAATAGCAGTCGCGGCTGGTATGAGCGCGGCGCGTAAGCTGTGCTGAACTGTTTTCAAGCGGAGGGTTTTCCATGTTCAAGTTATTCCGCGTTGCACTGATCTGGTTGGCGGTTGTGTCCGCGCCAGCGTTTGCCGATCGCGGCTTTCTGGTCGATGCTGACTGGCTCGCCGCCGAGATGAAAAACCCCAAGCTGGTGGTGCTGGAAGTGCGCTATCACCCGCATCGGCATTTCACCATTGGGCACATTCCCGGCGCCATCCAGGTGCAGCGCTTCAAGGATCTGGGCGACAACACCGGGCGTTCCATCATGCTGTTTCCGGGCAAGGATACTTTCCAGGCCACGTTACGGCGCTGGGGCATCAACAACGATTCCACCATCGTGCTGTACGACGATTCACGCTCGGCACTCACCGCCCGCGTGTATTACCTGCTATCGCTCTATGGCTACGATATGAGCCGGGTGAAGATTCTCGATGGCGGCGCGCAGGAATGGGCGAGCTTCAATGATCTCACCAAGGATCCGACGCCCGCTCCCAAGTCCGGCAAAGTCACGCTGAAGCATGCCAACCCAAAACTATTCGTCGAGTGGACGCAGGTCTACGACGACGTGCTGTCGCGTCGCGATCCCAGCGTGGTGCTGGTCGATGCCCGCCCCAAGGGCATGTACAACGGCGAGGTCGTCAAACATTCGGTGCAGGCCGGACACATCCCCGGCGCGCTCAACGTCATCAGTCTGGACGCGACCGACGGCCCCACGCAAAAGTGGTTCAGCGTCGATAAAATGGCCGAGTTTTACAAGGCTGTACCCAAGGACAAAACCGTGTACGTCTATTGCCACGACGGTTTCCGCATGAGCCTCGGCTGGTTGCAAATGAAGTCGCTGGGCTACCAGGACGTGCGCGTATTGAACGGCGGCTGGGGCATCTGGGACCGCGCCTTCACCCTGCCGGTGGTGCAGGGCGATGCGCCTTACGACGCAGAGTTCGAACTTTGAACCGGTTGTTTTTACCGCTTGCTTTAAACAGCTGGCGGCAAACACATCCAACATCCGCATCGGTAAACAGGAGGTCACCATGACCGCAGAACTGCATCCCTCCATCGTCGCGCTGGTATCGTTGGCGGCCAACATTGCCGCCAACCACCCCAAACAAGGGTTGTGCCAGGTCGACCGGCTCAAGGGCTACGGCGTTGCACCGCACCAGATCGATGCCGTCATCGAAATCGCGCGCCATATCCGCGACGAGGCCGCGCAGGCGCTGGATGCAAAATTCGATGCGGCTTACACAGGCAAAGCGGTTATTCAGGAAGCAGCAGCGGGCGAGGCTTGCTGCACCTCCACT
>JAABQE010000090.1 GCA_011391655.1 Hydrogenophilales bacterium | reverse complement strand
GCAGTTCTATCCGGCCGCGGCCAAGGAAATTTTTGCCGTCGAGAGTGAGCCAGAAACGGCCATCGGCTTTGAGTCGGGAATTCATCGCCCGAGTGTAGCAAACGAGGCTTGCGTGCTTGCGCGTATATGGCCGAAAATCGTGACTCTTGTTCACGAGATGCTGCCATGAAAAAAATGCTCGCTGTGTGCGCCCTGTTCAGCTTGTCGTTGCCTGCGCTGGCGACAGAGCCTTACGCGGTGCTGTTCAAGACCCAAGGGGATTTTTCATTCGTGCGCGATGCGGTGCAGATCGCGATCGAAGGCAAGGGATTGATGATCAATCACACCAATCTGATCGCCGGGATGCTGGAGCGCACCGGCAAGGATTTGGGCGCCACCAAACAGGTCTACACCAACGGTGAACAGTTCGAGTTTTGCAGCGCGACGATATCGCGCGCGATGATGGAGGCTGACCCGCACGCCATCGTCATGTGCCCCTACAACCTCGCGGTGTACACGCTTCCCGGCGATGCCAATGTCTACATTTCCTATCGCAAGCCGCCTGACACCAGCAATCAGGCGCTGAAACAGGCGCTGGACGATGTTGAAAAGCTGCTGACCGAAATCATTCAGGACGCACTGTAAGACGCGCCATCCGGCACTGGACGTTCAGCCTGGTTTGCCGTCAACCCGTGGGCGCAGCAGGATAGGCATATAGAGCGCCGTGAATACGCCAAACGCCGCCATCCATACCAGACCGGCGACCACGATGCCGGCTGTGTAGCTTGGTGTATCCAGCAGCGGCAGTGCAATCCGCAGCAGCGCGGCGCAGTTGACCGCGATAAAAGCCAGCGTCATGAGCGGTGCCGGTTCCAGCATGCGGCCGCTGTGGCCGAGCGATACCCGCGCCATCATGCCCAGCGTCAGCACCCCGATGCCCCCTGCGGTAAAGGCATGCAGCGCGCTGCTGGCAGCAGCGCTCCACCCTGCCGCCGACAGCGCCAGCAGGGCGAGGCCCATCACGATCCAGGCATAGCCCAGATGCAGAATCCACAATAAAGGCACCGACCAGAGCATGCGGGTGTACCAGCCTGCCAGCCGCATGCCATGCATTGCGGCGGCGAGAGCTGCGAAACCGGCGGTGAATGGGGAAACCGGCGCAATCAGCGCGGCAACCAGTGCGCCGAGAGTGACGACCGGCAGCAGCCGTTCAAGCGCTTTCCAGCGACGGGCGCGGCTGCCGAGCTTGTTGTCGGTAAAGCTGGGAATCACCCGACCACCCATCACGGTGATCATTGCGACCACCGCATACACCGCAAGATGCAGCCCGGTTTGTGCTGTGCCCGATGTCCAGCCCAGCGCATCGCCATGCACCAGCGCATTGGCGAACGCAAGCGCCAGCAGCATGAGGGGGAAGGGATAGTTGTGCAGTTGCCTGGCCTTGAGGATGGGCAGGGCGAGCACCAGCGCCAGAACCGGCAGAAAAGCCAGGTCGAGCCCCGCCACCAGCCACGCAGGCAGACCCGGGATCAGAAACCCCAGGCGTCCAGCCAGCCACAGCATGAACAGCGCCGCCAGCGGCGTACCGGAGGGCATGCGGATACCGGTCCAGTTTTGCGTGGCGGTGAGCAGAAAACCGGCGATTACGGCCACCGCAAAGCCGAACAGCATTTCATGGCCGTGCCAGATGGATGGCGGCAGGACGCTGGGTGTGAGACTGCCGCGCAGCACCAGAAGCCATAGCCCCATCATCAGGACGGCAACCAGGCCCGCCGCCAGAAAAAACGGACGGAAACCGAGGGCGAAGGGCGCCCATCGGGGAGGTGGCGCCTGTTTGCGAGTGTCTTCGATGTGCAGCAGGGCCATGGTGTGTTCCGGTTGGGTGGGCGTGTTTCGCAGGAGGATTTAGCCTGTGCTCCAGGCGCGGGGTCGCCGCATGCCGGCGATTTTACAGGCCTGTTTTACATAGCCGTAGGGATACAGCTCGAACAGTTTCCGCTGCGCTTCTTTTCCTACGCTCTCGGCCAGATGCTTGATGACGAAACGGGCATCGGCGATGACCTGATGTTCCTCGTAGTACTCGCGCATGAAGCGGATCGTGTCCCAGTGTTCGTCGGTGAGCTGGATGTTCTCTTCCTTCGCCAGGGCGAGCGCCACGTCTTCATTCCAGTCGCTGGGCTCGATCAAATAGCCCTCGGGATCGCGTTCGGGCAGGTTGCTCATCTGAATTCTCCTGTGGGTGGGTGTCTATCGCTTTAGCCGGTGGAGCGGGGGGTCAGGTGCCGCCACCGTGGAACTCGACGCCGGGCTGGCGTTCGGGCAGTTCAGCCACCAGCAGTTCACGCCGCGAGATGGCCAGCGCCTCGACATTGGACGCGTTCAGATAGGTTTTGGCATCAGACACTGCGGCGGCCAGCAACTCGGCCGCCAGCGCGTTAGGCTCACGCCCCAGCGATTTGGCGAGCGCCCGCAATTCGATGCAGGGATCCGGCGGCAGGCGGATTTCCAGTGGTTTGCCCTTGCCGGCCGGGACCGGCGCAGAAGCGGCAGTCGCAGCCACGCCCGGTTCGCCGAGCACCCGGCACATCACGCCGGCAATCTGCGAGGCCGCTGATGGCACCTGGCCGGTGGGCTGGAGCCGGATCTTGTTGATGAAATATTTCTCGAAGTCAATCTTGGCCAGGTGCACCCAACGACCCTGGCGCATCCAGTTGATATCGCGCAAGGGCACCTGCGGCTCGGACAGATAGGCCGCGCCGGTGCTGCCCATGTCGGTCAGCCACTTGGCGCGCTGTGGTACGTGGCTTTCCAGCGGAGCGTCATTGATGAGCGCAAGGATGTTTTGCACCACGATTTCACCGGCTTTCGAGATCGAATACACCGAGTCGGGCGCACCTACCGGCACCGGGGTCTTGTCCACCGCCGGTTGCGCCACGCAGGCACCGAGCGCGAACACGTTGGGGTAGTCTGGATTGCGCAGATATTCGTCCACCACGACCAGCCCGCGCTCATTGACCAGACTGGTTGCTGAACGTACACCCGGCACGCCGCCGAAAGCCGGCCAGTACACCGAATAGGCAAAGGGCAGGGTATGGGCCTGCTTGTCGTTGCCGGCGGCGTCGACCTCCATGATATGGATGGTGTCCTTGTCGATGCGTTGGGTGCGTGCGTTGCAGATCACGCTGATTTTGGTGTCGACCAGCGCGGCTGTCACTGCACCGCGGCTGGCACCCTCGCCACCGAGGCCGAGATGACCCGGCCAGGGTTCGGGTGTCACCAGCGTGATCGTGACCCGCTCACGGATGTTGCGTCGCTTGAGATCGGCGTCGATCAGGAAAGCATATTCGTAGAGCGGCCCCAGCACGCTGGCGCCCGGCGCTGCACCCACCACGATGGGGCCGGGATGGCGCACGAATTCGCGATAGGCTGCGAGCGCCTGCTCGGCCTGATCGACGTGGATAACCGATTGGGTGTG
>JAABQE010000089.1 GCA_011391655.1 Hydrogenophilales bacterium | reverse complement strand
TGGAACGTGACTGGTCGCAGACCCTCGGTATCCCTTCCTGATAAGCACGCTGTCTGGATCCGAGATCCTCCACCACCAGATAACCAGATCCGCGTCCCCCCACTCAAGTTTCTTGTCTAACCGCCGTTTTAACCGCCACAGGATCGTTCCATTCCGGGCTATCTACGACTATTGCTGCTTAACAGGAGTTACCCATGCTGCACCCCAGATCGCTTTCCCAGACACTTATCGCCGCGACACTCGCGTGCCTGCCTTTGCTCTCACATGCCGCCGATTACCGCTTTGGCGTGTTTGCCGGCAGCGCAAGCAAGGATAATCAGACCGAGTTGCGCGAGGAATTCAAACCCTTGGCTGAGTACCTCGCCAAGGAAAGTGGCTCTACCATCAAAATGGAAATCAGCCAGAGCTTCAAGAACATGGAGCGCCGCCTGAGCAATTCGAGTCGCTTTGCGATCCTGCTCGCCCCAGCCCAAATCACTGCTGATGCGATTGAAGATGGTTATACCCCGGTCGCCAAATGGAACAAGCAGTTATTTGGGATATATGTAATCGCTGCGGACAAGTCCTACAGCAACATCGCTTCCCTCAAGGGGGCAAAGATCGGCCTTGCCTCACGCGATACGGCTGTCGGCCCTTTGTGCATGGATTCGCTCAGCAAGGCCGCACTGCGTGCCGACCGCGACTTTGCCTCGGTTTACGAAGGTAAATTCATGGACGTTTTAACAAAGGAACTCAAGGCCAAGAACCTGGACGCCATTTGCATCAGCCCCATCGCCTGGAAAACGCTGAATGCGGAAGCCCCCGGCGCATTCAAGGTGCTGGGCGAGACCGCCCGCATTCCCGGATTTGCACTGAGCCTGGATAACGCCCTGTCTGCCCAGGAAAAGAAAAACCTGACCACGGTGCTGGTCAACATCGGAGCCAAACCCGAAGGCAAAGCAGGGCTGGCGGCGATCACCGGCTCGGCTAGCGGTGCCACCGCAACCCAGCCCACCACCAGCGCGGAATACACGAATGCCAATCGCCTACTGGAACAGGGCAAACAGATGTACGACCAGCAAATACCCAAGTAAGCGGCTGCCTTTCTAAAAGAAACGGCCTCGATTCGAGGCCGTTTCCACATCTGGCCAAGCCTGTTATCGATGCCGCTGCCGCGCCACTTCGAAAATCGCCACCGCCAGCGCAGCAGATGCATTCAGTGATTCCACCCGGCCGGCCATGGGGATTTGCGCGCACAAGCTCGCATGCCGGGTTGTGGCAGGAGACAAGCCGCTGCCCTCGTTTCCCACGATCAGCGCGGTTGCGTCCACGTAATCCTGCGCGTAGAAATCATTGGTTTCCCCCAGCGCCAACGCGATGCTTAGACCGGAAAAAGCATTCAGCCACGCCACCAAATCGACCCCCAACTGCATCGGCAGCACAAACTGCGCGCCCTGTCCGCCGCGCAGCGCCTTGGGCGACCACGGGTCGTGGCAGCCTTTGGACAACACCGCCAGGGTGGCGCCCGCCGCCGCGCCGGTGCGCAACATGGAACCGAGGTTGCCGGGATCCTGAATGTCTTCCAGCACCAGAACAAGCGGTGTGGTTTTGATTGCGAACGGACTCAGCCAGGCGGCCTCGGCGAGCAAGCCGGTTGGCGTGGCGACCGGCACCAGCTCAGCGAACAGCGCATCGGGCAGCATGATGGCCTTGGCCTGCGGGCAACGCGCGGCCCATTGTCTGAACTGGTCACTGTCAAACGAGGCCGACCGCACCAGCGTGTGCGGCTGGCCGCCGGCATCAAGATAGGCGCCCAGCAGGTGGTCGCCATCGAGCAGCGTCATCCGTGCTTCACGCCGCGCGCGAGCAGATTCGGCAAGCTTGTTCAAGCGCTTGAACAAGGGGTTGTCGCGCGAGCTGATCAGCATTTCGGTCATCTGCGAATTATCCGCGATTCACCGCGCCAGGCGTAAACTGCCGCCATGCGCATCGCCCTGATCACCCCATACGGCCGTGAACATCGCAACGGCAACTGGCACACCGCCGCCCGCTGGGCGCGCTTTCTGCGCGAGGCAGGCCATACAGTGCGGGTGCAGGTGGAGTGGGATGGCCGCGCCACCACCGATCTGATGCTGGCGCTGCATGCACGGCGCAGCTTTGCCTCGATCCGCGCGTTTGCCGAACGCTTTCCCAGCCGCCCGCTATTGTTGACATTAACCGGCACCGACCTGTATCGCGACATCCATGAAGACGCCAGCGCCCAGCAGGCGCTGGAATTCGCGCACCGGATCATCGTGCTGCAGGATCGCGGCGTCGATGAACTGGCCGCGCATCTGGCCGCCAAGACGCGGGTGATTTACCAGTCTTCGCCCGACGTCGCTCACAAGCCGAGGGCCGACAGCTTCGAGGTGCTGGTGATCGGCCATCTGCGCACCGAGAAAGACCCGTTCCGGGCGGCGCTGGCGACCGCCTACCTGCCCGAGCATTCGCACATTCAGGTGACGCATCTGGGCAGCGCCCTCGCTGAAGACATGGCCGAAACGGCAGAGATGGCGCAAGCCAAGCTGCCACGCTGGCACTGGCTCGGTGAAGTGCCGCACAAAACGGTGCTGAAACATCTGTCGCGCGCGCAGCTGATGGTCATCAGTTCGGTGATGGAAGGCGGCGCCAACGTGATCTGCGAGGCGCTGGCAGCCGACGTGCCGGTGCTGGCCTCGCACATGTCCGGCAACATCGGCATGCTGGGCGAGGATTACCCCGGCTATTTCCCGGTGGGCGACGAAAGGCAGCTGGCCAAATTACTGTCAATGGCCGAGACCGACCCCGACTTTTATGCCGAACTGCTCAGCCAAGCCCGCCAGCGTCGTGGCTTGATGCGGCCGGAGCAGGAAGCCAGCCGCCTGCGCCAAGTGGTGGCGGAATTCGAACAAATCTCGGGCTGACTACCCTTTCCGCAGCCGATCCGGCTGTCACGCCCCCCCAATCCCGCGCAACAGATGCGGCACTTGACGCATCGCTTATCCTGTCAGCTATTCAAGAATGAGTTCCCCCATGCAAGCCACCGAACATTTCATCCCCGGCAAAGACGCCTCGCTCGAAGCCTCGATCGCCACCCTGCAATCCAAGCTGGAGGCAATCGGTTTCCACATCGAGGAACGCTCCTGGCTCAACCCGGTGGAAGGCGTGTGGTCGGTGCACATCCGCGACCGCGACTGCCCGCTGCTATTCACCAACGGCAAGGGGGCCTCGGAACTGGCCGCACGGGCGAGCGCGCTGGGCGAATATTTCGAGCGGCTGTCGACCAACTATTTCTGGACCCATTTTTATCTGGGCGACACCCTCGCCAAGCGGAGCTACGTTCACCATCCCGACGAGCGCTGGTTCACACCGGACAGCGACGCCTGGCCGGCAGAACTGCTCACCCCTGAGCTGCACACCCTCTACAACCCGGACGCCGGCGTGCGCGCCGATCAGCTGATTGATCTGAATTCCG